>NZ_JBJYKD010000007.1:0-123924 GCF_049310025.1 Thermorhabdus hydrogeniformans
TTTCCAAAACATTCCTTATGAAATTTTCAAGGTTCGGGAAAAGAAGTAAAAAAGTAGGGTTTCTACACTAGAATCAAACATTGTAAAAGATATAATTGACATCCTTAGAGGAATCGGGAAAAATATAAATGTAAAGTATTTCTAATTCTGTTTGTCTTCCATCTTGATTTTGACATCCTTTCGGGTCCCCGGCTGGTGGCTCTCCAGTTGCGCTGTTTGAGATACCGCCTCCCGGGGATGAGGTCTTCCCGCCGGTTTATAAATATTTGCACCTATTTCTTCCCGGGCAAAAGTCCTCCTCCGGGCAAAAAGCTTTTTCTTGAGAGCCATAATGAACCCCTCCTCAGTCGCATCAAGTCTGGTCCAACCCCGTAAGAACTTTGTCAAAAAGATCGATATTGCACCTTCCTTCCTCCCAGTGAATACACGTCTCGCAGCTGACAATCCTATTTTCCTTGCCCTCTACGGGCATCCACGACACGTCGCCCGAGTAAATATAACCGGGGCACGTTTCTCCAACCGCCTGAAGCTGCATTTTACTCACCATACTTTTTCCCTCCCAAGCTTTATGCTGTCTAATATTATTTTTCTATATAAATCGCAAAATATTTATGGGAGATACAAAACATAGCAATTACACTCTTTTATTGTCAGCGAAATTATTATATAATATATGCTAAGACAATTAAATTTTTTCAATGTATGGGAGGTTTTAAAGGTGCCAATATATGAATTTTACTGTATGGATTGCGGACACAGATTTGAAGAACTGCTGAAGATTTCGGAAAACAACGGCAAAATGGAGTGCCCCAGGTGCAGGGGCACCAATACCAGGAAGGCGGTTTCCGCTTTCTGTACAGGCGGAGGTTCCTCATCCGATTCCTCTTCTTCATCGCACGGATGTAAGTTCGGATGAGGGATAGGGTAAAACAACCCTCGGCGAGGGTTAAACTGCGGTTTTATGCCGAAGGTTTTGTTTTGCCCCCGGCGCATTTCGTATTGCCGATAAAAAAATGATATGGTAAAATCAAACCGTAATTTAATATGTTTTACTGTTGTTACGGTCCGGGAGGAAAAAGGCAGAAAGCCAGTGCAAGCCCGAAGATGTTAACTTTTTAGATTACCGATTTGGAGCTTGCGTCGTGGGGAGGGAAGCCAGGGGTGGAAAGTTTGCTTCCACCCCGAAAATATTATGAATCTGGAACAGGTGCTTGACCGGTTGAAAACCTCAAAAAATGTCATGGACAATATAACTCACTGGGAGATTATCCCCCCAAAACCGGGCGAATATGAGCCTTTTCCCGATTATCTCGATGAAAGACTCGTAAATGTCTTAAGGAAGAAAGGCATATATAAACTTTACTCTCACCAGCGAATGGCTCTAGACGAGGTGGAAAAAGGGCGCAATATCATTGTGGTAACCCCCACGGCTTCGGGGAAAACCCTCTGCTACAATCTGCCGGTGCTGAACACCCTTTTAAGAGACAGAAATTCCAGAGCCATATATCTCTTTCCCACAAAAGCCCTTTCCCAGGATCAGGTATCCGAACTTATGGATATGGTGGACGGGATGGGTGAGGATATAAAAACATTTACATATGACGGCGATACGCCACCCGGCGCGCGGGTGGCCATTCGAAGAGACGGCCACATAGTTGTAACAAATCCCGACATGCTTCACACCGGCATCCTTCCGCATCACACCAAGTGGATCAAGCTGTTTTCGAATTTAAAATATGTTATCATAGACGAGGTGCATACCTATCGCGGAGTTTTCGGCAGTCACACGGCCAATGTGCTCCGCCGACTTCACCGCATTTGCAGGTTTTACGGTTCTAACCCCGTATTTATATGCTGCTCGGCCACCATAGCCAATCCCAAAGAACTTTCGGAAAAACTTACGGGAAGGGAAATGGTCCTTATCGATAAAAACGGTGCCCCTTCCGGCGAAAAAAATATAATATTTTACAACCCTCTGGTTGTCAACCGTCAGCTCGGAATCCGCAGAAGCAGTATTATAGAAGCCAAAAATCTTGCCCTTGAATTTTTAAAAAACCGCATTCAAACCATAACCTTTGCCAGGAGCCGCCTGGCAGTAGAGGTTCTGGTCACATACATCAAAGAAGGAATGAAAAAAATCCCCGGCGGGGAAGGGTGCATAAGGGGTTACCGGGGAGGATATTTGCCCAGGGAACGCAGGGAAATTGAAAGGGGTTTGAGAGAAGGAAAAATTCTGGGAGTCGTCAGCACCAACGCCCTGGAGCTCGGAATAGATATCGGAAACCTGGATGTCAGCATAATCACCGGTTACCCGGGCACGATTTCCAGCACGTGGCAGCAGGCGGGGAGGGCGGGCCGACGTTCGTCGGTATCAGCTTCCATCCTGGTGGCTTCCAGCAACCCGCTGGACCAGTTTATAATAGAACATCCCGACTATTTTTTCGGTTCGCCGCCCGAACACGGCCTCATAAATCCCGACAACCTTTACATACTGGTCAGCCACATAAAGTGCGCCGCCTTTGAGCTGCCATTTGAAGACGGAGAGTTTTTCGGTGGCCAGGCAATAGATGAAATCCTGGCTTTCCTGGAGGGGGAAAGAATCCTGCGCCATGTGGGCGGCCGCTGGCACTGGATGGCCGAGGCTTTTCCCGCCGAAGAGGTCAGTCTGCGCAGCGCATCCGCTGAAAACTTCGTAGTGGTGGACATCACCGAAGGCGCCCGGGTTATAGGGGAAGTGGACAGATCCAGCGCGCCTATGATGATCCACGAGGAAGCCATCTACATCCACGACGGGCAGCAGTACCAGGTGGAAAAACTTGATTATGAGGAAAAAAAGGCTTATGTGAGAAAAGTCAGCGTGGATTACTACACCGATGCGAATCTGGCTGTCGAAATTAAGGTGCTGGACGTATTCAAGGAGGGACATAACAAAAAGCTGGAAAAAAGCTTTGGAGAGGTGATGGTTACCAGCCTGGCCACCATGTTTAAAAAGATTAAGCTCTTCACCCATGAAAATGTGGGTTCGGGCCCTATCCACCTGCCGCCGGAGGAGATGCATACCACCGCCTTCTGGATGGCTGTGCCCGGTGAGATCGACGGACTGACCGGTGGAGAACTGGAGTCGGGCATTCTGGGCCTCTGCAATGTCATGACGAATGTGGCTCCCCTGTTTCTGATGTGCGACCCCAGAGATATACGTGGCGTTGTCCAGATAAGGTCCCCTTTCACCGGCAAACCCACCATATATATTTACGATAATTATCCCGGCGGTGTGGGGTTTTCCGAAAAGCTGTATGAACTTGATGAAACCCTTTTGAGAGCTGCAAGACAGGTGATAATGGAATGCGGCTGTGAAGACGGGTGTCCTTCCTGCGTGGGGCCTTTTGAAGAAGTGGGTCACGGGAGCAAGACTTTTGCGTTAAGAATAATCAAAGAGGTGCTTTCGGATTGAACCTCTCGGAAAAATTGAAGGCCTTTATCAGCGGAAAAGAGTTACATAAAAAAGCGCCGGATTCCTCCCTCGGAGAAAAGCCCGGCGACTTTCAAACTTCAGAAGGGCTCGACAACGGCTGGGGGGAGGATTTATGCCGGCTGACGGGCGGCAGGATTGTTAACACTCCATACGGCCGGCATCTGCTGGTTCAGAATAATTATGACTGGTCTTTCTGCCATGGAGGAATAGAGCTCGGTGAAATTCGCAATATTTCGCCCGAGGCACTGAAGCTCCTGGCAAAAGACGACGGCTATGCTCGCCTTAATTTTAACAGGTCTGTGTTTATTGATACGGAAACCACCGGCCTTGCCGGCGGTTCGGGAACTTATGCTTTCTTGATAGGCGTGGGTTTTTTTGACTGCACCGGTTTTAAACTTAACCAGTATTTTATGATGGACCTCGATGAAGAGCCGGCGGTTTTGTTCAGTCTGGGGAATCTTCTTAAAGGCTTTGAAGCCATAATCAGTTTTAACGGTAGAGCTTACGACATACCGCTTCTTTCGGCCAGGTTCCTGATAAACCGTATGGAAAACCACGTTGAAAAGCCGCTGCACCTGGACCTGTTGTGGTCCGCCCGGCGGCTCTACAGGGAGCGGCTGGAAAGCGTAAGCCTTTCTTCTCTGGAAACCAAACTTTTTTCCCTGCACAGAGAAGGGGACGTTCCGAGTTTTGAAATACCCTCCATATATTTTCGCTATTTAAGAGAGAAAAACCCCTATCCTCTTCAGCCTATATTTCACCATAACCGCATGGATATCCTTTCCCTGGTAACCCTGACGGTAAGGATGGCCGCGGCCCTTGAAAATCCATTTTGTTCAGGGGACTTGCTTGGTCAGGACTACTATTGCCTGGGAAGACTATATGAAGATATGGGGATGATAGAGGAAAGCATAATCTGCTACAACAGAGCCCTTAACGTCCCCGGAGTAAAAGAACGGGCTTATTTGCAACTTTCCCTGCTTTACAAACGACTGGGAAAGTGGAATGACGCGGAGAAACTGTGGATAAAAATGGCCCGGGACAACATACACAGTGTTTTTGCGCTGGTGGAACTGGCCAAGTTTTACGAGCACAGACTTAAAGATTACAAAAAGGCCGCTGTGGCCGCTCAAAGAGCCCTGGAGATAGCGTATAAAAACAAAGGCTTGCTTGGGTTTTCGGCAAAAAACGAGATAGAAGAGTTAAAAAAACGCCTTGCCAGGATAAAATGTAAGCAGGGCAGTATCTCCGAACAGGTAAAAATATTATAGTAAAAATAACTTGGGAGGTATGATCATGAAAAATGCAATAAAAATGGCTGCGGAACTGATGGCAATTTCTGCCAGAACAGCCCCCAAAACGGCGGGCAGGGATTATGTTGAAATAAAAATAGTGGAAGGCGAGCAGCTGACAGCCCTGGGCAAAGAGATGGCGGCGTACGGCAGGGAAAAAGGAAAAGTAAATTATGACCGGGATGGCAAAAACGTGGAGGATTCAGCTGCTGTATTGCTGGTCTCTTTAAAGGAGGCTAAAACTGCAGGGCTCAACTGCGGCGCCTGCGGTTATCCCGAATGTGCCAAATTACCGGCTCTTTCCGAAGGCCCTGAATTCGCCGGCCCCCTTTGCGCCTGGAGGCTTGTGGATCTTGGGATAGCCGTGGGTTCCGCGGTAAAGACCGCCAGCATTCTCAACGTCGATAACCGCATAATGTACCGCATAGGTGTTGTGGCCCGAAAAATGGGTCTTATAGAAGGAGAAGTGGTGCTGGGGATCCCGCTTTCAGCCAGCGGCAAAAATATATATTTTGACAGAAAGTGACCCTCTACACCATACCGTATAAAAATTAAAATTTGCGGAGATATGAAACGTCAGCCTGCAATTGTTTTTTCTATCCGGAAGAAGGGTGTTAGCTTCAAGACCAATTATTCACTTATCCTGCGACAGGGAGATTCCTCATGGTACCACCTCGCGATTTTTAGCCGCTTATAAACAAGGCCGATTGCGAAATTATTTCAAGGTCAAAAAATCCCATTTAACCGATTGTTCTCTGGAAATATTTTAAAAAAAGGTATAAAATATTTAAAAAGTCGACACTTACGGAGGTAATGAATTATGAAATTTTTTTTGGATACCGCCAATGTAAACGAAATCCGGGAGGCTGCGTCTCTCGGGGTGATTTCGGGCGTAACTACAAATCCGACGCTGATCTCCAAAGAGGGAAGGGATTTTAAGGAAACAATTCTGGAAATAACCTCAATAGTGGACGGTCCTGTAAGCGCCGAAGTGATAAGCCTGGATGCTGAAGGCATGATTAAAGAGGCCGTGGACATTGCCTCCTGGCACCCCAATGTCGTCATAAAAATTCCTATGGTCTGGGAGGGCCTTAAAGCCGTAAAGGAACTGAGTAAAAGAGGAATAAAGACGAACGTGACTCTGATTTTTTCACCCAATCAGGCGCTGCTCGCCGCCAGGGCGGGAGCGACTTTCGTAAGCCCGTTCGTGGGCAGATTCACCGATATCAGCCAGGACGGTATAGCACTGATTTCAGATATTGCCGAGATTTTTGGATATCACGACATTTCCACCCAGATAATTGCGGCCAGTATAAGAACCCCCATGGACGTGATAAATGCCGCCAAAGCCGGAGCCCACATCGCAACGGTGCCTTTCAAGGTGCTTCAACAAATGGTAAAGCACCCCCTGACAGATATTGGGATAGAGCGCTTTCTGGAAGATTGGAAGAAGGTTCCAAAAAAATCTTAGCTAATTCGGCAGGAGGGCAGGGTATGTCGACCTGCCCTTTTTGGTTAAAATTTAGCCTCCTCCCAATACACAGAGGCAGGGCCTTGAATTTGAATAAAAACCTCTACTTCTTATTTTCCGGTCCCCGCTCAGGGTCCAGGACCTTTCTTTTTCCTCTCACCCTGTCTAAATCCTGTTTTCGAACTGCCAGTTCAAGAGCCGTTTCCTGCCTGGCTTCCCCTTTGTCTTTTGAAGATTTTTTTTGCTTTTCCATTTTCCTCCTCCTGATAGTTTCTACTAAAATTAGTATTATTCTGGGTAACGGGATTTATTTATGTTATAATAAAAATGAGCCTAAAAAATCCGGGGAGGTAATAGATATGCCAAGACTACCCAGAAATTTTCTTGTATATTTATTAATGCTTTTTATTGCGGCAGGATGTACGGCGAGATTTAAGACATATCAGGATGACAGCGGCTCTAAAAAGCTCCAAAAAGTCGCACTTTATTTTTTAGACAACAACGGCAGGCAGCTGGTACTCGAAGAAAGGGAATTACCGGCGGACGGCCCTTTTTATGAGACCATCCTGAGAGAATTAATTAAAGGCCCTGAGGAGCCCGGCGACCTCCCGGTGATACGGCAGGATATGAGTTTTGCTTCCGTTGAGAGAAGAGATGATACAATAGTCGTGAACTTTAAAGGACAAGAGAGAGAATTTCTTGACAAATCTCCGCTTTTTATCGACTCCATGGTTCTTACCATGACACAACTGGAAGGGATAAATAAAGTGAGAATTCTCGTGGACGGGGTTCCGTACGACAGCGAGAATCAGGGCTACTATTTTAGAAAGGTAAGGCTCGGGCCGGTATATGTGAGCAAAAACCGGCAGGAGCGATTAAGACAACAGGCCGAAAGCGGGGAAAAAGAATTTCTTTACGATCCGGTGGAAACAGCCAGAAAAGAAGGAGGAGCCCTCGGGTTTTTACCGTCGGATGATTACAAACTCGTTTCAAAACATGACAAAGGCGGAGGTTCGGGCACCGGCGAAGCTTATGTAGAAGTTAAGCACGGTGACAGATACTATACCGTACGGCTGATTCAGCCTTTCGGCACCGGTGAAAAAAGCATATGGTTGATTAGCAGCGTATCCAGAAAAATCACCCCGATTTCCGAAGCCGATCCTGCCAGAGGAGAAGTGTTTATTTACGGCAGGGTTAAAAGCATTGATGTGGAACAAAGAATAATACACATAGAAAGGGAATATATGGACTCGCGTGATGCGCAAATAAAGGCCGGTCCGGATATATATGTATTGCCCGAAGCTGTTATCCATTACCAGGAAAAAATTGGAGTCTCCCCTTCCGGGTATGATTATGCGGAATACGATGTGGGATTGGCCGATATTAAACCCGGCGATGAACTGGGTATAATCATTACAAAGGATAAAAACGCTAGGGCCATCATTATCTCTGGAAGGGAATAAACAGTGATTAGAAGGAGAAAAAATAAATTCTTTCGCAGGAATAGAGCGATCTATTCCTTTTTTTTAGGCAAATCCCTGTTTTTACAAGAGTCAAATGTGATATTTTTCACTTTTATTGACAAATTTTAAATAATAGAGTTATAATTAAATTGAACGAATGATTATAATATGCACAAATGTTCAACCAAGGAGAAATGTAATGGTGAGCAACTGGAAAGATACCAGACTGCTAATAAGGATTGCCCACATGTACTATGAGGAAAACAAGACCCAGCAGGAGATAGCGAACAAGCTCGGCGTATCCAGACCTTCGGTGTCCAGACTCCTGCAAAAAGCCCGTGAAGAAGGGATAGTAGAGATAAAGATCAGCTATGAAGGAAGCTTTACAAAACTTGAAGACACGCTGGAAAAGACTTTCGGGCTGAAAGAGGCGGTTATAACCCCCTTTGAGGAAGGAGAAGGGCTCAAGCGGCTCCTGGCGGAAGCCGCTGCCGCCTTTCTGGTTAGAGCATTGAAGGATAAGGATGTTGTTGGAGTCTCATGGGGAACGACTCTGGCTTATATACCGGAATTTTTAAAAAGTGCGCCGAAGCTGAATGTTACGTTTGTTCCGCTGGTCGGAGGTGTAGGGCAGACCCGGCTTGATGTACATTCAAATCAGATTGTAATAAATTTGGCCCGGGCTTTTAACGGCAGCTGGCAGCTGCTGCACGCACCGGCGATAGTTGACAGCATACAGGTTAGAGACACCATTTTATCCGATAAGAATATCAAGCAGGTTCTGGAAGTGGCTCAAAACGCCAGTGTAGCTATAATCGGAATCGGTTCTCCCTTGAATCCCAGTTCCACAATGCGGGAAACGGGTTACTTTTCGGAGACGGTGCTGGAGGAGTTGAAAAAGGGCGGAGCAGTATGCGATATGTGTTCCCGGTTTCTGGATAAAAATGGCGACCTGTGCCCCGTTCAGCTAAACCAGAGAGTAATTGGCGTTTCCATAGAGAGCATTAAAAAAATTCCGCTGGTCATAGGAGTGGCCGGTGGGCCGGACAAGCACGAAGCCATTCTGGCTGCGCTCAAAGGAAATCTTCTTGATGTGCTCATCACCGATGAAAAAACCGGCAATTTTCTCCTGGGCAAAATTTAATTGGATAAACCGGAGGAAGTCATGTGGATTAAGATCCTGGTGATAATGGGATTCATGTGGGTGTTGCAAGGGGTTTTAACATATTTTCAGATAAAAAATTTTCAGAGAAAATTAAAAGAAATGAAAAAGCACGGCAGGGTTGGGGTCGGGACAGTTAAAGGCAGGCTGGGGGCGGGAGCCATAGTTATTCTTGCGGCTGACAGGCGGGGGAGAATAGTCGACGCCCAGAGAATGTCAGGAATTTCAGTTTTTGCGAGGTTCAGACCGTTGAAAGGTATAAAAGATTTATATTACTGGGAAATTTCACATACCGCCGGTGATTATGATAGAGTCACTCAAAATTCTCTTTTGATTGCCGCCGATTCTCTCAAAAAGCAATATGAGGGAGACGGTGTCAAACATTCATAAAATGCTATGGAGGGGAGGTGTCGAGAAAAAGCGGGTGGTGAAAGCTGTATAACGGTTTGAGTCAAATTTTTAAACAAGTATGGAGGTAGAAAAAAGTGGAAATATTGGCTAATTTCGCCCAGGCCTTCATAGGCCTATTCCAGGAAGGTGGGAAAACATTTTTAGGCCTTGCGGGCGGCATACTGCCCACTCTTATTACTTTAATGACCGCGGTTAACGCACTTGTCAAATTTGTCGGCCAGGAGAGGATAAACGGAATAGCACGGACTGCGGGCAAGTATACTTTGCTGCGCTATACCGTACTGCCGTTCCTGGCGGTGTTCTTCCTGACCAACCCCATGGCATACACCTTCGGAAGGTTTTTGCCGGAAAAATATAAACCTGCATTTTACGATGCCGCCGTATCCTTCGTTCACCCGATCCTGGGATTATTTCCCCATGCAAATCCAGCCGAACTCTTTGTCTACATGGGCATAGCCCAGGGCATACAACAACTGGGCCTGCCTCTGGGTGAACTGGCCATCAGGTATTTTATAGTTGGTTTAATAGTTATATTCATCCGGGGTATTGTCACCGAGAGGCTTACCCTCAGGATGATGAGACAAAGAGATCTGGTTAGAGGAGGGGAAATATAAATGGGATACAGAGCCGTAAAGATTGAAAAAGGTCCCGGCGGCTGGGGAGGCCCGCTTGTAATAAAACCCACCGAGGGGAAAGATAAAATCGTATCCGTGACCGGGGGAGGTATTGACCCCGTAGCTCAGAAAATAGCGGAGCTCACCGGGGGTACAGCCTTTGACGGCTTTAAATCATCGGTGCCGGAAGACCAGATTTGTTGTGTCGTTATTGATTGCGGAGGAACTGCCCGCTGCGGTGTATACCCGAAAAAGCGCATTCCAACCATTAATCTAACCCCGGTGGGTCAAGTAGGACCGCTGGCGCAGTATATTAAAGAGGATATCTATGTATCCGGCGTGAAGGTGGAAAATATAGCCCTGGAATCCGGAGAAGAAGCGGAAAAAGCCGTTTCAACCACGGCCGCAGGTGATTCACCGAAAGAGGTATCGAGGCAGTTCAGCAACAACGGGAGCGGCCGTAAGGCGGGTATAATCGAGAGGATCGGTCGGGGTATGGGTGGAGTTGTCGGCATATTCTATCAATCCGGCCGTGAGACCATCGAACAGATAATAAAGAATATTCTCCCGTTCATGGCTTTTGTGGCCACCCTGATAGGTATTATATTAAAATCCGGCGTTGGAGAATGGATAGCTCGCGGGATATCTCCCATGGCTGGCACGCTTCCAGGCCTGCTGATAATTTCTGTCATATGTGCATTGCCGGTTTTATCTCCGCTGCTTGGCCCCGGTGCAGTCATTGCCCAAGTGGTAGGGGTACTGGTGGGGGTTGAAATTGGCAAAGGCAATGTACCTCCACAGTTTGCCCTCCCGGCCTTATTTGCCATAAACCCCCAGGTGGGGTGCGACTTCATCCCCGTGGGCCTCAGTTTGGGAGAGGCAGAACCTGAAACGGTAGAGGTAGGCGTTGGCGCCATACTGATTTCAAGGTTGATAACCGGCCCAATAGCTGTTTTAATTGCCTATCTGTTCAGCTTTGGATTATATACCGGATAGTTATGTAATAAAAAATAACGAGCTATGGCGCCGCAAGGCGCCATAGCTCTTGAAGGAGTGGAAAGATGAAAAAATATGAAGCTACAGTAACGGCCATAGGTGAACTTGTAGAAGAATTTTTGAGTCAGAGAATTATGGTACTGTTTAACAAGAATGCTCCTCTGGAACTTCAGGATATTTCCGTACTCCATACCGGCGGAGAACTTTTGGAAGACGTAAGAGTGGGAGACAATTTAAGCATAGGGGACAGGCGGTATACCGTGACGGCCGTGGGCGATGTGGCCAATAAAAACATCCGGAGAATGGGCCATACCTGTCTGAAGTTTGACGGTAGGACCTCGCCCGAGTTGCCCGGGGATATTCACCTTAAAGGTGACGAGCCTCCCCGAGTAAACCTTGGAGAGAAAATAATTATCGAAGGATAGATATATTGCAGAAATATTAAGGATAGATATATTATAGGTAAATCCTGTGCAAAAGCCATAAAGCTTTTGATATATATATTGTCATTATAAAATCTTTATATGGGAGATGGAAAAATGTTAAATTTAAACACAAAACTAAAACAACTGGAGGAAAGCGGTAAAAGAATAAATGTAAGCCTGGTGGGCGCAGGGCAGATGGGCAGGGGCATGACCAGCCAGATGTTCTGCATGAAAGGTCTGCGCCCGGTGGTGATTTCCGACATAAATCTAGAAAGAGCCAGGGAAGCGTATATTTTGGCGGGGATAGCCCACGATGATATAACCAGGGCAGAGACCCCGTCGGAAGCTGAAGAGGCAATAAGCAGAGGCAAATACGTGATCACCGATGACATCGATGTGGCTGTAAAGACGCTTCCGGTTGATGTGGTGATAGACGCCACCGGCGTGCCGGAAGTAGGTGCTCAGCTGGCTTTAGAATCCATCTATAACGGTAAACATATTGTCATGTTAAACGTAGAAACCGACGTGACGGTAGGCCCTATATTGAAAAAGATGGCCGACAGCGCCGGAGTGGTATACACAGTTTCTGCCGGCGATGAGCCCGGTGCCATAAAAGAATTATACGATTTTGCCGACGCCATGGGATTTGAAGTGCTGGTGGCGGGAAAGGGCAAAAATAACCCTTTGAATCTGGATGCCAATCCCGACACCGTAAGAGAAAAGGCTCAGGCTCAGAAGATGAATCCAAAAATGCTGGCATCTTTTGTGGATGGAACAAAAACAATGGTAGAAATGACCGCTGTTTCCAATGCTCTGGGATTTTTGCCTACAAAGAGGGGCATGATCGGCCCCAAAGCCACTGTCAAAGAATTGCCTAAATTACTGAGTTTAAAAGAACAGGGAGGTATTCTTGACCGCTATCAGGTTGTAGAATACGTCAACGGAATCGCACCTGGGGTTTTTGTGATTGTAACTTCAAAGCTACGGGCGGTCAGGGAAGAGATGGCTTATCTCTCCATGGGGGAAGGACCCAATTACGTTTTTTACAGGCCCTATCATCTCACCAGCATTGAAACACCGTTATCAGCGGCCAGGGCTTACATCTACCATGAACCTACCATCGCTCCCAAAGGCGCACCGGTTTCCGAGACGGTGGCGGTGGCCAAAAAGGACCTGAAGGCAGGGGATCACCTGGACGGTATCGGAGGTTACACGGTTTATGGAGTAATCGACACGTATGAAAACGCCAAAAAGGAGAACGCACTCCCCATAGGCCTTGTCAATGATAAGGTCGTTCTTAAGCGGGATGTCAAAAAAGGTCAGACGATTACTTATGAGATGGTGGAATTGGATGAGAATTCGCTAATTCTGCAACTCAGGAGGATGCAGGATAGGCTCATAAAATAATGGCATATAAAGAGGAAAATAAAGTGCAGGGGGCGGAAAAGCCCCTTAGCTTTCGCCTGAAATAGTTGGCATAAAAATTGCTTAAAATAATCAGATGAAACAATTTATGACAAATGTTCGCCAAGCCTTAATCTTTTTAAGGAGATGATCTGCATGTCACTCACGAAAGAGAAAAAATTGTGGATGTATCGGAAGATGTATGAGATAAGGTGTTTTGAACTGGAAGTAGACAGGCTTTTTAAGGCCAACCTCATATGGGGCACCTGCCACCTTTCGGTAGGCGAAGAAGCCTCTGCAGTGGGTGCCGTAGCCGCTCTGGAAGAAGGCGACATGATAACCAGCACTCACAGGGGCCATGGCCACTGCATTGCAAAAGGCGGCAAGCTCCCCCAGATGTTTGCGGAGCTGCTGGGTAAGGAGACCGGCTATTGCCGCGGCCGTGGGGGATCCATGCACATAGCCGACCTTGAAAGCGGCAACCTGGGTGCCAACGGCATCGTTGGCGGAGGAATCCCCATAGCCACCGGCGCCGCTCTTGCCTCAAAAATGAAAAAAGACGGCAAAGTTACGGTATGCTTCTTCGGCGACGGTGCGTCAAACCAGGGGTGCTTCCATGAATCGGTGAACCTGGCCTCCGTGTGGAAACTGCCGGTGGTCTACGTCTGCGAAAACAACCTCTACGGCATGTCCGTACCCTTTGCCAAAGCAAGCGCGGTAAAAAACGTAGCCGACAGGGCGGCGGCTTACGGAATACCCGGCGAAGTCGTTGACGGCAACGATGTGGAAGCGGTATATGAAGTCGTAAAAAAAGCCGTAGACAGGGCAAGGAGAGGAGAAGGCCCCTCCATCGTAGAAGCAAAGACCTACCGCTGGATGGGCCACTCCAAGAGCGACGCCAATGTATACAGGACAAAGGAAGAAATAGAAGAATGGAAACAAAAATGCCCCATAAAGCGCTACAGGGCAAAACTTGTTCAGGAATGCACGGCCACACCGGAAGAGCTGGACAGAATAGAAAGGGAAGTAGAAAAAGCCATCCAGGAGGCCATAGAATACGCCAAAAACAGCCCCGAACCCAGAGTGGAAGATATCATGGACGGCGTTTACGCATAAAGACAAAATTTAAAAACTGCCATGTGGAGGAGATAAAATGCCGGAAAAACTGTATATAGAAGCCCTGCGAGAGGGCTTAAGAGAAGAAATGTTGAGAGACGAGAGAGTGTTTATCCTGGGCGAAGACGTGGGCCTTTACGGCGGCGCCTTTGGAGTGACCAAAGGCCTCTTTGACGAATTCGGCGAAGAAAGAATAAAAGACACGCCCATCTCCGAAGCAGCCATAGCCGGTGCCGCGGTGGGAGCGGCCCTCTGCGGCATGAGGCCCGTAGCCGAAATCATGTTTTTCGACTTTTTCACCATCGCCATGGACCAGATAGTAAACCAGGGGGCGAAAAACCGCTACATGTTCGGCGGCAAGGCAAAAGTTCCCATGGTCATAAGGGGACCCATGGGCTCCGGGACAGGAGCCGCTGCCCAGCACTCCCAGAGCTTCCCGGCGGTCTTCGCCCACTTTCCGGGGCTCAAAGTCGTAATGCCGTCGACTCCGTATGACGTAAAGGGCCTCATAAAAGCCTCCATAAGAGACGACAACCCGGTGGTATTTGCAGAACACAAACTGCTCTACAGGGTGAAGGGCGAAGTCCCCGACGAAGACTATATCATACCCCTGGGCCGGGCAGACATCAAAAGAAAAGGCAAAGACGTCACCGTGGTAGCCGGCTCCATCATGGTGATTCGTGCCCTGGAGGCCGCAAAAGAACTCGAAAAAGAAGGCGTAGACGTGGAAATAGTGGACCCCAGGACGCTGAAGCCCCTGGACATGGACACAATCATAAAATCCGTAAAAAAAACCGGCCGGGTGGTAATAGTGGAAGACGACCCCATAAGCTTCGGCTGGGGAGCGGAAGTGGCCGCGGGTATTGCAGGAAGCTCCGCTTTCGACTACCTGGACGCCCCGATAAAGCGCCTGGCGGGCCTCGACATACCCATCCCCTACAACCCGAACCTCGAGAAGCACGCCGTACCCCAGGTGGAAGACATAATAAAAGGAATAAAAGAAACACTGAGATAAAATAGATACTAAGGAAAAGGAGGGCTACCATGGCCACCATAGTAAAAATGCCAAAACTCGGCCTCACCATGGAAGAGGGCACCATCATAAAATGGCTCAAAAGCGAAGGAGAAGCCGTAGAAAAAGGTGAGGCGCTCCTGGAAATACAGACTGACAAAGTGAACCTGGAAGAAGAAGCCCCCGCATCGGGCATAGTGCGAAAAATTCTGGTACCCGAAGGGGCCGTAGTACCCGTGGGGCAGGACATAGCCATAATAGCTGCTGCCGATGAACCCCTTCCCCCGCCGAAAGAAGAAAATACGGCTGAACCCGCTGCTGCAGAACCTTCCGAACAGTCGCCATCCAGGCGGGAGCAGACACAGCAACCTCAAGAAGACTCTGAGGAAATCGAGCGCAAAATAAAAGCCTCCCCGGCGGCAAAGCGCATCGCCAGAGAAAACGACATAGACCTGTCAAAAGTCACCCCCACCGGCCCCGACGGCCGCATAGTCGAAAAAGACGTCAGAGACTATATGGAAAGCCGGAAAATAAAAGCCACGCCTCTGGCAAAGAAAATGGCCGGAGAACAGGGAATCGATTTGACCGCCATTGAAAAAGCCCCCGGAGAGAGGATAACAAAACAAGACCTTTTAGGCCTGCAGATCAGGGAAGATCACGCATTCGCCGCCATAAAACAAACCATACCGGTCACCGGCATGAGAAAAATCATAGCCGAAAAAATGACAAAGAGCAAGGCCACCGCACCTCACATTTACCTCTCACTGGATGTGGATATGACCAAAGCCGTAGAGCTCAGAGAAAAACTCATACCGGCCATAGAAAAACAATACAAAGTAAAACTCACCTTCAGCGACATCCTCATAAAAGCCGCGGCCGTAGCCCTGAAAGAAAACCCGGTAATAAACTCAAGCTTCACAGAAGAACAGATCATTATAAAACAGGAAATAAACATCGGCCTGGCCGTGGCACTGGACAACGGCCTGATAGTCCCCGTGGTAAAAGACGCCGACAAAAAAGGCCTTGGCAGCATAGCCAGAGAAACAAAAGAACTTATAGAAAAAGCGAGGACCGGAAAACTCATGCCCGACGACTACCATGGCGGTACATTCACCATCACCAACCTTGGCATGTACGACATAGAAAACTTTGCAGCCATAATAAACCAGCCCGAAAGCGCCATCCTGGCTGTGGGCAAGATAATGAAAAAGCCCGTTGTAATTGACGACTCGATCGTCATACGGCCCATGATGAACCTGACATTATCGTGCGACCACCGGGTGATTGACGGCGCCCAGGGAGCAAGATTCCTCCAGAGAATAAAACAAATTCTGGAAGAACCCCTGCAAATGCTGATGTAAAGGAGGCTGTTTTACATGCAGTACGACATAGCCATCATCGGCGGCGGCCCCGGGGGTTACGTCGCCGCCATATACGCCGGCAAAAACAAGGCAAAAGTAGCCCTCATAGAAAAAGACAAACTGGGCGGCACATGCCTGAACCGGGGCTGCATCCCCACCAAGGCCCTAATCCACAGCGCAAACCTTCTTACCTGGATCAAAGAGGCAAAAAAATTCGGCATAAACGTAGACAACTTTCACACCGACTGGCGGGTAATGCAGCAAAACAAAGACACAATAGTAAAGACACTTACAAAAGGAGTGGAAAACCTCCTCAAGGCCAGCGGCGTTGCCACCTACAGGGGAACCGCAAAACTTCTGGACAAAAACACCGTAAAGATAACCTACGACGCAACAGAACAAACCATAACCGCAGAAAAAATCATACTGGCCACCGGCTCGCTTCCTGCGGACATCCCCGTACCCGGCCGTGACCTTCCCGGAGTAATAACCAGCGACGAAGCCCTGTGCCTCCAGGAACTTCCCGGATCCATCCTGATAATCGGAGGCGGGGTTATCGGTGTGGAACTGGGATATATTTACAGTACCCTTGGAGCCCAAGTGACAATAGTGGAAATGCTCCCCCGGATACTCCCCCGCCAGGATCAGGAAGTCGCGGCAGAACTCAAAAAAATCCTTGAAAAAAAGGGCATAAGGATATACACCGGGGCAAAAGTACACACGATAGAAAAAAACGGCGGCGACCTCAAGACCACCTTCGAAACAGGCGAAGGCATAAAATCCGTCACCTCGGAAAAAGTCCTTATGGCCGTAGGAAGGAAAGCTGACATCGAAGCCTTCAAAGACCTGGGCATTGATATCCAAAAAAACGGAGTCGCCGTTGACGACCACCTCAGGACCAGCATCGAAAACATCTACGCCATAGGTGACGTCACGGGAAAATACATGCTGGCCCACGTGGCCTCACACCAGGGCATAACCGCCGTGAAAAACGCCCTGGGAGAAGACAAAAAAATGGACTACAGGGCGGTACCCAGCTGCATCTACACCGAACCGGAAATGGCATCGGTGGGGCTGACCGAACAGGAGGCAAGGGAAATCTACAAGGGACAGATAAAAATAGGCAAGTTCCCCTTTGTGGCCAGCGGCAAAGCCCTGACCCTAGGAGCGAGGCAGGGGTTTGTAAAAATAATATCCGATACCAGATGGAACGAAATACTTGGAGTTCACATCATAGGCCCTAACGCCACGGAGCTCATCGCCGAGGCTGCCATGGCCATAAGGCTGGAATGCACCGCCGAAGAACTGGCCGATACAATACACGCACACCCAACCCTTTCGGAGACGCTCATGGAGGCGGCCTTCGACCTGCTGGGGGTGCCGGTACACAAGATGTAGATTAGACAAAAATAAAGCTGCGAATATTGTAAAAGGGGGCAACGCCCCCCTTTTTTTTAAAATCCGGTTGATACTTTTTTAATTTAGCGATAATATAAATATAAGATAATTAAAATGTCGTAATTTGGAACTAAAGTTTGAGCTACAAGAGATAGACATGCTTGGCTCGAGATGTTCATCTCCAGAGAAGGGGGGGGGGATTTTGATGACCTCCAAAATGGAAGCAGAACTTTTTTGCCTTCACTGCAACAGGGATACACCCCATGTGGTGAAGTACGTGGGAAATACGCTGAAAAGTGTGAAATGTACCGAATGCGGCAGTGAAATAGAGATTAAAAGAGAAAAGCTGCTGGAAAAATATGCAGTGGACTTTATAGAGAGAATTTTGACAAAACCTTACAGAATGACTAAAGAATTGGAAGGGGATATCACAAAGTTTATCCTTTCTCTGCCCATCCGAATTATAACAAAACCTTATCGCATTGCAAAGGAAGTAGAAAACATCATAAAAAAAGAACAGGATTAGAGGGGGTTATTTATGTACAAGGGAATTGCGGCATCTCCCGGTATCCAGATAGGGAAGGCTTATGTTTTAAAAGAACAAAAGGCAGTTATTGACAGAAACAACATAGCAGAAGATAAAATCGACGCGGAAATAAAACGGCTGGAAGAAGCCATCAATAAATCCAGAGCCCAGCTGGTAAAAATAAAAGAAAAGGCTGAAAGGGAACTGGGTTCGGGCAAAGCGGAAATTTTTGGAGCCCACCTGCTGGTACTGGAAGACCCGGTGTTTTTAGACGAAATAAGGGCAAAAATAAAAAACGAAAAAATAAAAGCGGAGAACGCTGTTTCCCAGGTCACGGAAGCTTATATTGAAATATTTAAAAATATGAACGACGAGTATTTACGGGAAAGGGCCGCCGATGTCAGGGATGTCGGAGGCAGAATTATAAAAAATATCCTCGGACTCCCCATTGAAACGCTGGCGGACATATCTGAAGAAGTCATTGTCATTGCCAGAGACCTTACCCCTTCGGATACGGCCCAGATGAATAAGGACAAAGTTCTGGCTTTTGCCACAGACATGGGAGGCCGCACTTCTCATACCGCCATTATGGCCCGATCTCTGGAAATCCCTGCTGTGGTAGGCCTCACCAACATTTCCGAGCTGGCCAAAACCGGAGACAGTGTCATAGTCGATGGCAATAAAGGAACTGTATATATAAATCCGGATGAAGCCACTTTAAGAGAATATGAGAGGTTAAAACGGGATTACATCAAATACCGGCACGAGTTAAAGCAGCTTAAAGACCTCCCGGCGGAGACCCGCGATAAAACCAGGCGCGTAGAGATTTCCGCCAATATCGGTACTCCAAAGGATGTGAAAGGGGCTCTCGAAAATGGAGCTGAAGGGGTCGGCCTGTATCGTACAGAGTTTTTATATATGGACAGGGAGTCCTTACCCGCCGAAGACGAGCAATTTGAGGCCTACAGAGCGGTGGCCGAAGCCATGGCGCCGCGGCCTATCATCATAAGGACCCTTGATATCGGCGGGGATAAGAAACTGCCTTACTTGGACATGCCCGACGAGATGAATCCGTTTCTTGGATGGCGGGCCATACGCATGTGCCTCGACCGCCCTCACATATTAAAAACTCAGCTGCGGGCAATTTTGAGGGCCAGTCATTACGGCAATATACGCATTATGTACCCGATGGTTTCAAGGGTTGAAGAAATTCGCAGGGCTAACGCCGTTCTTGATGAGGCAAGGAGGGAGTTAAGAGCCGAGGGCGTGCCCTTTGACGAAAACATTCAGGTGGGCATAATGGTGGAAATCCCTTCGGCGGCGCTGGCGGCAGATATTATGGCAAAGGAAGTGGATTTTTTCAGCATTGGCACCAACGACCTGATTCAGTATACCCTCGCCGTAGACCGAATGAATGAGCGCATAACAAATTTATACGAACCCTTCCATCCGGCCGTACTCAGGCTGATAAAAAATGTAATTGACGCCTCTCACAAGGCCGGCAAGTGGACAGGCATGTGCGGAGAGATGGCGGGAGATGCCGCCGCTACGCCCATACTGCTCGGCATGGGGCTTGACGAGTTTTCGATGAGCGCCTCCTCAATTCCCCAGGTTAAGAAAATAATACGCTCGCTCACCTACGACGAGGCAGAGCAAATCGCACGAAAAGCCCTGAGCATGGAAGATCCGGCAGAAATAAGGCAGATGGTGGAAGGTGTTATTAAACAAATACAAAAGTTTTAATTAATATATCAATAATTATTTGTATTCAGGCACTTTGATGGAGTGCCTTTTTACTTTAATTATATGTTGTTTAAGAGCAGCATATAAAAAGGAATTATTAAGACCGAGACGATGGTTGTTATTGTAACCATGATTGCTGCGTATTCATAGTCGGTATTATATGCTCTGGTAATTATGGCGGTATTTGTCATAACCGGCATAGACGCCTGGATAATGAATACATCTCTCATGAGTTTCGGCAGGGGAAAAGCGAGAGATATGAGCAAAATGGTTAGAGGTGAAACAAAAAACCTGCCAAAAAGTACTCCGGCCATATCCCTGTCAAATCGTACCTGCTTTAAATCTATAGAGCGAATTGTTATTCCGATAAAGAGCATAGAGAGCGGGGTGGTCAAATTGCCCATGTATTTAAAAGTATCCATTAAAAATGGAGGAAGCTTTATATTCAGCAGTATTAAAACTGTGGCCAAAAAGAAAGCCGTTAATGACGGGGAAAAGATTCTCTTTATGGATTCAACCGAAAAAATTTTGTAATATTTTTGACTGCCATTCTGATCAATTATATAAATCCCCAGGGTCCAGAAAAAGATTGTGTTGGCGATATAATAAAGCAGCGCGTAAGGCAGACTCTTTTCACCGAACAACGCGATGTTCACCGGTAATCCCATGTAAATGGTATTTGAGGTGAAAAACATTAATTTAAAAACACCCTGCCTCTCTTTTTTTACTTTTAAAATCCGTGAAAAGGCTGCGCCCATTAAATAACACAGCGTCATCGATAAAAAAGGAACAATAAGGCCCCTGGAAGCGTTTAGGAGATTGTCCTTATTGAAGTTGCTCATAATATTCTGTATCAGCATTAATGGGAAGGATAGCTTTACCACCAATTTAACAAGCAGTTCCGATGAATTTTCATCAAACCATCCTCTGGCAGTCAAAATGTATCCTGTTGAAATCATCAGTATGATGCTTAAAATGCTTTGAGCGGATTTTGCAATAATCATTTATAAACCTCCACTGTTCCGGCAAATTAATAAAAGAGCGGGGGTTTACGCCCGGCTCTTGAAATTTATAGATTTCTTCTCTTCCACCAGATAATAAACCCGACTATTACTATAATCGACGGCAGGCCCACAACCGTGGAGTAAAAGATAATCCGCGCCATATCTCCCGTCAGGTTGACAAAGGCCGGCTCCTCAGACCTGGCGGGGATGTTCAGCATATTGGTGCTCTGCATAAGCCAGCCAATGGCGCCGGATGCAAAATCCAGATTGCCCGCGAGGCCCAGGGATTCGGGGCTTAAAAATGCGACATTACCCACCACCACGGCTACGGGTTCGCCGGTATCCTCATCGGCTGCCGTTAAAGTATTGGGTTCCACCGGCGCTTCTTTAGAGTTGGAGTTTGCAGGCTTTGAAACGGCATACGCAAGGTGCAGAGGTCCGGCTATGTCGTCCTTGTCGGGCTTTACCTGATTTTGTGCCAGGTCGGTTTCTCCAAAAGCACTGTCGCTGGTTACCAGGAGCGACCTTACCTGAAGGCCTGGCGGCATATTTTTTAAAGGCTCCATGCTCCGGCTGTAGGGGAAAATGACCGTTAGTTTTTTATCCAGCAATATTTGAGTAGTTTGATGATATTCCGCCATGGGAACCGGAGTAAGTGGGTCCGAGTAAAAAGATCTTGCCGGGTCCACGACGAGATCATCGTGAGCTTTTAATCCCAGCGACGAAAGTAAATTTTTCCACCCGTTCATAGAAACACCGGGATCGGTGGGCCCAAAAAGAATTAACAGTTTACCGCCGTTTTTTAAATAGTTTTCCAGGGTTTTTCTTTCCTCATCGGCGATATCTTTTTGAGGCCCGGCAACAACGATGAGACTTGCATCGCCGGGAATTTTGGCCTCGACGGCCAGGTCCAGCTGGTTGGTCACATATCCCTCGCCCTTTAAATATGAATTGAATCTGTCCAGATCCGATATCAGGCTGGCTTCACCGTGACCTTTTAGAAAATATATACCGCCTCGGGTTTGCTGGTTTAAATCCAGAATTGCACGGGTAACCGCCTGTTCGCCGTTGAAATCCATTAAATATGGCTTGCTTCCGGGGGAGTAGAGGTTGTAGGGGCTGATGATACGCCGGTGCTTCAGATCCTCCACAACAATGGTATTATAATCCTGCACATTGTATTTTTTGGCCATGGCGGGGTTCTTTTCGGGGTCAAAAAATTCTACTTTAATTTTTTCAGATGCAAAATCGTATTCCTTTAATAGATTTTTTATGTCACTCCCCGTACCGCTGCCTTCCGCAATAAAAGCCGTGATTTTTACCGGTTCTTTTAAGCCCGAAATGATTTCCCTGGTTTTATCGGAAAGGGTGAAGCGCTTGAGTTTTGTAAAATCCCACCGCCGGTGAAACTTTTGACCGGCATAATTTACGCCTGTGAGAGCGGTAAGGAGTGCGATAACTATAAATGCAGTGGAGAATTTTTTAAACCTCATCTTGCACCTCCTATCTAAGACCAGGTTTTTTTTGCAACGCCGATCATCGATATGATAAGCGAAAATGCGATGATGCTCAGAAAGTATGTAATATGGGTTGTATCAACAATTCCCCGCAAAAAATCCCCGTAATGCTCGGGTATGGAGATATTCCTGGCAAGCTTCTCCAAAGGGCCTGACATATTTCCGGAGAGCCAGCCCATTACCCACATGATGAGCAAAATGCCGAAGCCGGACATACCGGCTATAAGCTGACTGCCGGTAAAAGACGAACACATTATCCCAACAGCAAGATACATGGCTGCGAGAAGGAAAAACCCCAGGTAAGAAGTCAGGATCACACCTTTGTCCGGCGTGGAAATGAAAACCAAAATCCCCGGAAATATCAGTGTCATAACTATGAGTATCAAGAACAGCCCCAGAGAAGCCAGGTATTTCCCGATTACCAGCTGAGGTATGGTAATGGGGGATGTGAGAAGAAACTCCATGGTGCCCTCCTGCTCTTCACCGGCCATCAGCTTCATCGTAAGCATTGGAGACGCAAAAATCAGAATGACGGCAAGATTCATAAAGAGTCCCGTAAGGTCCGCGATGCGTGATACGAAAAGATTTACGGAGAAGAAATACCCCGCCAGACCCAGGACAACGGCTATAATCGCATAGGCCAGCGGTGATAGGAGATACCCATTCATTTCTTTTTTGAAAATGGCATAAACAATTCTCATCCTTTTTGCACCTCCCCTGTGGGTCCGGCAGCCGGTTCTTCTGTAACCAGCTCCAGGAAGATATCTTCTAAAGACATATAAGAGGATTTCATCTCCAGTATGGGAAATCCTTTTTGAGCCATGGCATAAAACACAGACTCCCGCACATCCCTTTCCTTTTCGGCACTGACGACATAGGTGTGATTCCCGCCGCCGAAACCGGTTTTGACGGAGACGCTATTAACCCCGGGGATATTCTGGAGGGCTGCCACAACCTCATCCTGGGGCCCTTTTACCTCCAGTTTAATTTCCTGGCGACCCATGAGGGCATGGCTTAAATTCTGCGGGGTATCCTCTGCGATAAGCCTTCCCTTATTGATAATAGCCACCCTGTGGCACAGACTGCTTACTTCAGGCAGGATATGTGAACTTAGAATGACGGTCCTCCTGCCGGCAAGGTTCTTTATGAGCTGGCGAATTTCTATAATCTGTTGAGGATCGAGACCCACCGTGGGTTCGTCCAGTATCAAGACTTCCGGTTCTCCTATCAGAGCCTGGGCGAGACCTACGCGCTGGCGGTATCCCCGGGAAATGTGACCGATCAGGCGGTTTTTGACGTCTGATATTCCAACTTCTTCCATGGCCTTAATAATCCTGGAATTTTTATCTTTGCCTTTATACCCTTTTAATTCGGCGGCAAAGTTTAAAAAATCTCTGACGGTCATTTCTTTATAAAGGGGAGGGGTTTCAGGCAAGTAACCGATATGCCTTTTAGCGGCTACCGGCTGTTTTGCCACATCATATCCCGCGACCCTTACAAGGCCCGAACTGGGATGAATGTATCCCGTTATGAGTCTCATCGTGGTGGATTTACCGGCCCCGTTCGGCCCCAGCAGCCCCAGGATTTCACCCCTTTTTACGAAAAGAGATATATTGTTAACCGCCGTCTTGTTTCCATATCTTTTCGTGACATTAAAAAGCTCTATCAAGGCGAATTCCTCCTTTCTGTAGATCCTGGAATAATATTGTTTTTTTGGGACAAAATATTCTTGAGGTGAGCTTATGGGGAAAAAATGTTTAAAATTGAAAGGGACAACGACATAAAAATACGGAGAAGTATCCCTCTCTCTATAAAAGATTCAAAATTGAAGCCGCAAAACAACCGGTCTTTTTAAAAAAAGTCAAGCTTCATGGTTGGGAAATGCTTTACGGCTCAGCAAACCGTGAAAATGAGCATTTAATGAAAAAGATGGCGAAGTAAAACATAATAAAATGGGACAAACCAATATAAAAATTATACCATAGATTGATACAAATTTTTATTCAATTTTAATTTGGAATTTAATAAAAGGAGGACGCCTGATGGAACTAAACTTAATTGTTGAAAATCAACTGGGAACGACAAAAGGGACGGCGGTGGAGGCAGCGGTCACCCAAAATTATCAGGGTGAATGTATGGAAGTGGGTTGGTACCTGGCAGCGGCCCGTCAGGCTCAGAGAGAAGGATTTGCGGAGGTGGCGGAGGTATTCAAAACCATTGCGTGGGAAGAAGCAGCCCATGCTGCACGATTTGCGGAGTTAAACGGGGAGGTAGGTACCACCAGGGACAACCTGGAAAAAGCCATAAATGGTGAGCAAAACTCCAACCGCACCAAAAGAGAAGCCGCCGTCCTGGCAAAACAAAATAATATCGACGAAGCTCATGATGTATTTGATGAAGCTGCGAAAGATGAATCCCGCCATGCCAGGGCGCTTAAAGGTATAAAGGATAGGTTGTTTATGGGTCTATAGAGTAGAAATTCGGTGATGTTGTTGCCTGGGGCAATACACATCACCGAATTTGCTATCGATTATAAAAATCGGGTCTATATGTTTTTGAGGAAAGATTTGATTTTTATAAAAAATTAAGTGTATTTAAACTTGGGCTTCGTTTGTGTATAATTAGCTCTGGGTGATATGCATGTCCACTCTCTGGGGGTATGCCAGCGAGCTTATAATTAAATACGGTTACTTCGGCCTTTATCTTAGTTTGCTGGCTGAAGGGACGGGATTGCCGCTGCCCGTTCAGTTACTTTTCATGGCGGCGGCCTACTTCGTTAAAATAAAAAAGATGTCTTTGATTAATGTCATCATAATTGCTACAGCAGGCAATTTATCGGGGAACATCCTAGCCTATTATCTGGTGTATTACGGGGGCAGGCCGATTATAAAAAGGTTAAACATATTTTTGAAGATAAAGGATGAGGATATATATAAAATAAAAAACTGGTTTAACAGATATGGTGGTCTTACGAATATGGTCAGCCGCTGGATAGGTATAACCAGAACACCGGCCATATGGGCTGCTGGCCTGTTTCGCATTGATTTTTTTTCATACGTGCTTTTTTCTTTGATTGGCGATTTTTTGTGGGCCGTTTTCTGGATTGTATTTTATATAAAAATGTACGACAATATGCGGTTGCTCCTTGGGCTGCCTTTGGAGTATAAATTGGTCGCCGTGGCGGTTTTTCTAATATTTATTTTTCTGGCGTGGGACATATTTCTTAAGTACTTCAGAAAGGGCCATGCCGGTTAGGGAATTCTAAAAGGCTTTGAATTAGGCTCCTTATATTTATGAGGAAATCCTCTACTTGTTAAAATGGGCGGTTTGGAGTATAATAGAGTAAAATTTATTGCATCAACAGGTGCCGCCGAGGTTAAAAGGGAATCAGGTGAAAATCCTGAGCGGTCCCGCCACTGTAACCGGGGATGAACTGCTAATGCCACTGGGAAACCGGGAAGGCGCAGGCAAGATGATCCGGAAGCCAGGAAACCTGCCTGTTGATAACAGGTACGAGCCTTCGAAGGAAAGGGGGAGTACGTATGCTGGTAAGCGTTAACCCGGTTTTTTCAAAGGAAGGCCGGGTTATTTTATTTTAAATTTCAACCAAAACTTAAAATCAGGAGGTAAAAATCAAAACGGCGGGGAATGCCGTTGGATTACAATCATGAAAAATAAGGTTTTACGGTCGCTCATATGCATATTTGTAATAGTTTTGGTAGCGGCTTTGGTCGCCGGATGTGGCAGTTTGAATAACGGCGGGAAAAAAGCAGAGGAAATATCATCACAGGATAATAATAAAGAGGCCGTATACCCGCTTACGGTAAAAGACCAGATGGGCCGGGATGTCACGATAGAAAAGCTACCGGAAAGGATCATATCCCTGGCTCCGAGCAATACCGAGATCCTTTTTGCACTGGGCCTTGGGGAAAAGGTGGTCGGGGTTACCGATTATTGCGATTACCCCGATGAGGCCAAGACAAAGGAAAAAATCGGCGGTTTTGCGGACCCCAATATGGAAAAGGTGATTTCCCTTAAACCGGACCTGGTTCTGGCCACCGGGATGCACCAAAAGCCGGTGGAGCAACTGGAAAAGCTCAATGTGCCGGTTATAGTACTCAATCCCGGGAATATCCAGGATATGTTAAACAGTATTGAAATAATAGGTACAGCCACCGGAAGACTTGTGCAGGCCAAGGAGCTGGTAAGTTCTTTAAAAGCCCGAATTAATAATGTGGAGGGCAGGGTGGCAGGCCTTGCCGAGAAACAGCGGCTTAAAGTGTATTACGAAGTATGGCCTTCACCATACACTACTGCTGGACCCGGCACTTTTGTCAATGACATTATAGAGAAGGCGGGGGGGCAAAATATAGCCGCCGATGCGGATAAGCAGTACCCGCAGTACAGCCAGGAGATGATTATCGCCAAGAATCCCGATATTATAATTTTCTCGCACCACGGTTCCACCCGCCAATCGGCTGATGATATATTGAAGCGGCCGGGGTGGGAAAATATCAGCGCCATAAAAAACAAAAAAGTCTTTTATGTGGATGAAGACATAGTCCAGCGGGCTACGCCCAGATTGGTTGACGGACTTGAGCGGTTTGCGGAAATTATTCACCCCGAGCTGTTTAAAAAATAACTGGAGGCAATGGCATGACCGGGAGGTCTCGTGGGCAGGATTTGGCAGAAAACATAATTTCTAAAAAAATGGATTTTAGATATAGCAGGATATATATGATGGTTATTAGCGCCATAATTTTAGGCGGCATTTTTTCGCTGCGGACAGGTTCGGTTGACATCGATCCCGGCCGGATTATAAAAATATTGCTTCACCGCCTGCCTTTTATCGGTCCTGGAATACCTGTGTCCTGGTCAAAATCCGAAGAAGCCATAATACTGCAATTGAGACTCCCGCGAATCGCACTTTCCTTTTTGGTCGGGGCGGAGCTTTCGGCAGCGGGAGTCATTTACCAGGGTATTTTTAGAAACCCCATGGCAGACCCATACGTTATAGGGGCGTCGGCCGGGGCTTCTCTGGGAGCTACCCTTGCCATCATGTTTTTTTCCGGCCTCAGAATTATCGGGGTGGGCTCAGTGCCATTTTTTGCCTTTCTTGGAGCTTTTGCGACGATTTTTATAGTTTACAGCATAGCCGGCGTTGGTGGGAGAACTTATTCCTTTACCCTGCTGCTATCAGGTATTGCCGTTAGCAGCTTTATTTCAGCACTGGTGTCTTTTTTCATGTATTTCAGCGACCAAAAACTGCACCAGATATACTTCTGGCTGCTGGGCAGTTTTTCATCCCAGGGGTGGAGCGAAGTGCTTTTGAATCTGCCTTATGGAATTGCAGGCTTGGCTCTTGGCGCGTTAAATTTACGGGCTTTAAACATACTGCAGCTGGGCGAAGATACGGCCTTTTTTACCGGTGTGGATACCGAACACTTGAAGAAAATAAGCCTGACCTCGGCGGCCCTTCTGACGGCTTCGGCCGTGGCGGTGAGCGGGGTCATCGGTTTTGTGGGTTTGATTATTCCTCACGTCTCCAGGATTACCATAGGACCTGATCACCGCAGACTTTTCTGGTTTTCGGCTCTTGTAGGAGGCCTTTATCTCATGCTGGCCGATACATTGTCCAGGGTGGTGATTGCGCCTACGGAATTGCCGGTGGGAATACTGACTGCGCTGTTCGGCGGGCCGTTTTTTCTCTACCTGCTCTTAAAGAAGAAAAACAGAGACTACAGGCTATAATCGGAAAGAGGGGAAGAAAAGTGAAAATCACCTTTATCACCGGGGGGGCCAGGAGCGGCAAGAGCCGGTTTGCCGAGAAAAAGGCGATGGAATCGGGGCAGAAGGTCGTTTATGTCGCCACCGCCCAGGCACTGGATGAGGAGATGGCCAGGAGAATAGCACTGCACCGGGAGAGAAGGCCCATCCACTGGGAGACCATTGAAGAGCCCAGGTATGTATCAAAGGCTTTAAGGGAGATAGAGAATGGCGAAAAATTCGTGAATTTTAAAGTTGTGTTGATAGATTGTCTGGCCCTTCTGGTGTGCAACTGGCTGCCCCTGGAAGAAGCAGAAAATCCCGAATTGTGGGAAGGGTTGAGAAAAGATCTTCTGAAGGAGGTCCGGTCATTAATAGAAGCGGCGAAAAGCATGAAGCAGGAGGTCATAATTGTCTCCAATGAAGTGGGTCTCGGCATTGTGCCAGAATATCCTCTTGGCAGGCTTTACAGGGACTTGCTGGGGGAAACTAACCAGATGATGGCAAACGCCGCCGACGAGGTCTTCTTTATGATTTCGGGTATACCTTTAAAGATAAAATAATCAAAAAAATGCGGTTTGTTAAGAAGGAGTTTTTATGATAGGTAAAGCCCGTTGTCCAGGAAGCTGCGGAGAAATTGTGCAGGGGGTCTTGGGAACCCGGAATTTTTTGATAACGTGCCCCATAGCCCTTTATTCCGAAGTTTCAGTGGAGCTTTCAATTGAAAAAAGCCATTTTGTCAATTCAATTAATCGCCATAACAGTACTGATAATATTAAAGCCCGACGGGCGGCCCAAAAAACCCTGGAATATTTCGGGGCCGGCAACTTTTCCGTAACCCTAGCCATTAACTCGCAAATTCCCCGGGGTATAGGTTTATCTTCCAGCACCGCCGATATAACGGCCACATGCCTTGCGGTGTCGGCGGCTCTGGGTGAGAAAATTTCACCTGCCGCTATTGCCGATATAGCCCTGTCCATAGAACCCAGTGACGGCATAATGTACGGCGGGGTGATGATTTTTGATCATATCGAGGGGAAATGGCGCGAAAGGCTGGGCGAACTTCCGGGTTTAGAGGTTTATATCATAGATACCGGAGAGATGGTGGATACCCGTAAATTCAATAATCGTGAGGATTTAAAGGAATTGAACATGAGAAAAGAACCGCAGGTAAGGGAAGCTCTCGAGCTTGCAAGAAATGCGTTCGATAAGAATGATATAAGCCTTCTCGGGGATGCCATGATAAAAAGCGCCATGGCTCACCAGAGGATTTTGTTTAAACCTCATTTGTCTGATATCATAGAAATCGGGGAGAAATACAATGCCCTTGGAGTAAATGTGGCTCACAGCGGTTCTGCGATAGGAGTTTTTTTTCGTAAAGATTATATATTGCCGAAAGAGTTTTTTTCGGAGTTAAATAAAATAATGAAAAAACACGGAAAAAATTACAGGATTATAAGAACCAAGACCGACAGCTCCGGACCCAGAGTGTTGATCGGAAAGAATAATAAATGTGATGCGGCCATTTTGTAAGTTTTGCAGCAAAAACATGTTTCCAATACATCATAGGGGAGATGTTATCATGATTACCCGTTTCCATGGTGGCAACGTCTATAAAGCAGCAAGGGAAATCAACATAGCGTACCGCGACATCCTGGATTTCAGTGCCAATATCAATCCCCTGGGGTTTCCGGATTACGTGAGAAATATTATAACAGATCACATAGATGACATCGTTTACTATCCCGACACAGAGCAAAATGAGTTAAAACAGGCCGCGGCTGAGTATTATGGAACAAATGCGGAAAATTTAATACCGGGCAACGGTTCCGCAGAACTGGTGCACATAATACTGGATGTCATAAGACCGACAAAAGTCGTCATACCGTCTCCAACTTTTTCCGAATATGCCTTGACCTGCAAAAGCAGGCAAATAAAAATCGAGCTGGTAGATATGACAGAAAATGATTTCAAATGGACCCCGACTTTATTCGATAGGATAAAGCACCGGGTTACCGAAAAATCCGTACTGGTAATTTGCAATCCCAATAATCCCACGGGGAAACTCACCTCAAAAGAAGAATTGACCATGATTCTGGACGAATTGAAGAACAGAGGAGCCTACCTATTGATTGACGAGGCCTTTATGGATTTTGTAGAAAAAAGTCAGAGCATGGTTGAACAGATAGAAACTCATCAGAACCTGATTATACTTAAGTCCCTTACAAAGTTTTTCGCCCTCCCGGGCCTCCGGATAGGTTTTGCTCTGGCCTGCCGGCGGATTGTCGAAAAGATGTATCAGTTTAAAGACCCCTGGAACATCAATACTTTTGCGGGTTTTGTGGGTGCCGCGGTTTTAAAAGACAAATCTTACATACAAAGGACCAGGGAGTTTATTTCCCAGGAAAAGGAATGGCTTTGGAAGGAATTGAGAAAGGTTCCTGGACTTGAACCTTTTCGACCCGAGGCGAATTTTATTTTTGTAAGGATTACGGGTGGATTTAATGCCTCGCAGCTGGCTGAAAGCCTCAAGAGGCAGGGTATTCTTATAAGGCAGTGCAGCAATTTTGAATTTCTGAACGACAGCTTTTTCAGAGTGGCGGTTAAGGGCAGAGAGGCAAATGAAAAACTGATCGCCGCTCTCAGAGATTTCATGATTTGCTCCCGCAGCCATCAAATCGATCCTGTTCTTAAATAAAATAGATAAAAATTGCCAGAGGTATTAAATATGGAAGTAATTATTTTAGTGGCATTTTTACTGGATTTAATCCTTGGCGATCCCCGCCGGCCCAGCCATCCTGTGGTGTTGACGGGAAAATTGATTGGCGTACTGGAAAAAGCCCTCCGGCAGATTTTCAAGACACCCGCCGGCCTGAAAGTCGCCGGTATCATACTGTGGCTTGTAACCACTCTTGCGGCTTTTATTATCACTTTCTCTGTGATAAAATATGCTTACCATTTAAACATCTGGTTGGGGCATGCAGTTTCAACCTGGTTGCTTTATACGTGTCTTGCTGCAAGAAATCTTGCCGACGAAGCCCTTAAGATATACGGCGAACTTAAAAAAGGTAATATTGAAAAGGCAAGGGCACTGTTAAGTGGTATTGTGGGCCGCGACACTCGGGACCTCCCGGTGGACGAAATATGCAGGGCCACTGTGGAGACCGTCGCTGAAAATACTGTGGACGGCATAATCTCGCCCTTGTTTTATGCGTTTATTGGAGGGCCGCCTCTGGCCATGGCTTTTAAAGCGGCCAGCACCCTTGACTCTATGGTGGGATATAAAAATGAAAGATATCTGCACATGGGATGGTTTTCAGCCCGGGCCGATGATCTTTTGAACTACATACCGGCCCGCATCGGGGGAATTTTGATGCTTGCGGCTGCAGCCATCCTGGGGCTGGACGCAAGACGAGGCCTGAAAACGGTCCTTTCGGATGCAAAAAAACACGAAAGCCCTAACGGCGGGATTCCAGAGTCGATAACCGCCGGAGTGCTGGGCGTAAGGCTGGGCGGCTTAAACTACTATTTCGGCAGACCGCATTTCAGAGCTTATTTGGGAGAAAAGTTGAGAGAAATAATGCCGGAAGATATAAAAACTACTGTGGTTCTGAGTATTTTAACTTCAATTATTTCATTGATAGTCGGAGAACTTTATCTATTGGTGGATGTATATTAACTCTATTGGCGGATATATATTAACGATAATAAGATTATGCAAACATTTATGAGCATTCTCCTTGTTGAGTTAAATTTTTGAACAATTATTATCATCAGGTATGCTGTTTTTACAAATCCAGAATACGGTAAAAGTGTGAATGTTTATAATACTCCGGGAATAAAGGAGAAGTTTCATGGGACTTTATGTGGCCATGTTGTTTTTAACCAGGATTCCCTTGCCGCAGGTGGCCTTTGATGAAAGAAAAATGGGCTCGTCGATCGCCTTCTTTCCTCTGGTGGGGGCTTTTATCGGGGGAATTTTAACAATAGTTTATACCGTGGGGCATAAATTTTTATCGGGTCAAGTTATTTCAGTTCTAATAGTTACGGCAGCTACAATCATTACCGGTGGAATGCACATTGACGGGTTTGCCGATACCATGGACGGGCTTTTCTGCGGAGGGGACCGAGAGAAAAAACTTTTAGCAATGAAAGACAGCCGCATCGGCACCTACGGAGCTCTGGGCATTGCGCTTTTGATTTTACTAAAGTATTCGCTTATCAATTCACTTTCAAAGGAATTCGTTCGCTCAGCTCTTATTACTTATCCCGTTATAAGCCGCTGGATAATGACAATGGCGATAGTGTTTTTCCCCTATGCAAGAGATAAAGGCCTCGGTAAAGTTTTTTTTAGCTATAAAAGCCCGCGGCACTTTATAGTATCCAGTGCCATTGGGCTTACGGCTGTTTTTTTAGTTGCCGGTGTTTACGGCTTGATGGCAGCCCTTGCGGTTTTTGTGAGCGCTTTTTTCTTTATAGTATATACAGTGAGACAACTGGGCGGAATGACGGGAGATACGTATGGAGCCATTAATGAAGTGAGTGAAGTGGTTGCCCTTTTCATATATGCCATTTTATCGTTTAAAAGAGGATGATGGAGTTGTCAAGGTTTTTTATTGTAAGACATGGAGAAACCATGTGGAACAAAGAATTCAAGTACCAGGGCCAATCCGATGTACCATTAAACGATACCGGCAGATTCCAGGCAAGGAAGCTGTCCGAAAGATTAAAAAAGGAAAAAATAGATGTCATATATTCGAGCGACCTGCAAAGGGCCATGGAAACAGCCGAAATAATAGCCCGCCCCCACTGCCTCGGTGTCCAGCCGGTCAAAGAAATGAGGGAATTGTGTTTCGGGATATGGGAGGGCCTTACCTTCAATGAAATAGAGAGGAAATGGCCTGATGAGTTAGAAAAATGGAGGCGGGATCCATTTCACACGAAGCCGCCCGGAGGAGAAAATCTGTCTGAACTACTGTTCAGAACTTCTAATTTTATTAAAAAAATAGCGAGGAATCATGTCGACAAGCGCATATTAATTGTCACCCATGCGGGGCCCGTCCGGGCATTACTGGCATCCATACTCAACCTCAAAGATGATTTTTTCTGGAAGTTTAAAATCAGCAATGCCTCCCTGACTGTCATAGAATATGACGGTATGGCAGACCTGAACGAAAGCAATGCGTTTATAATAACGGTCAATGAAACCTATCATTTGTATGACAAAACCGGTCCATAATAATGCCCATAATAATAAATAAAAAGCAGCTTTTTAGCTGCTTTTTTATACTTGCTGCACCTCTTTTACCCCGGGTACCTCTTCTTTTAAAGCCTGCTCTATACCGTTTTTCAGGGTCATGGTGGCAAAAGGGCATCCGAAGCATGAACCTGTAAGTTTTACTTTGACTATACCGGCGGATTCATCAACGTCTACCAGTTCCACATCTCCGCCGTCGGCTTGCAAAGAGGGGCGAATTCTTTCAAGCACTTCCTTTACTTTTTCCTTCAATGAATACAACTCCCTTCTTTATTGTCTGTTAAAATTCATTTTCATTATAACAGAAACCGTTTCTATAATCAATCGAAAAGCAATCTAGACAAAATCAAAAAAATACTTTGTTAAACAGGGGCGCACTTTTTTACGTCTTTAGATGAACCTTTTGCGGAGGGGATATAGGTAAATCGAGTATTTATCAGATAATGTTAGTATATGAGAAAAATCCGCATGTGACTCATAATATCAGGTAAAAATCGTCTCACAGGCGGTTTTAGACGATTGACCGCAGGAAAAAGAATATGATATTATCAATTTAATTCATTAACAATTTAATATATTAAAGTGGTGAAGAAGATATGGACAGCATTTTTCGAAGGCCCGCGGGGGTCAAGGATTTCTTACCGCCAATGGTTCGCAGAAAGAGACAAATTGAAAAAATAATATATGATATTTTTGAAAAATGGGGTTATGAAGAGGTAATAACTCCGTCTTTTGAATACCTGGAGACTTTTCTTTCAAGCAATAATCCCGGTTTTTCCGAAAGGATTTTCAAATTTTTTGACCGCCAGGGCGGGGTGCTGGCCTTAAGACCGGATATAACCACATCCATTGCCCGCATGGTGGCGACTCATTACAGTGACCATCGCCTGCCTCTCAGGTTTTGTTATATTTCCAATGTATTTCGCTCTCAAGAACCGAGAAAAGGGCGCAATCAGGAATTTTTTCAGGTCGGAGCCGAACTTATAGGCGTCGACGGTATCGAGTCGGATGTGGAGATAATTCTGCTGGCTTCATGCATATTAAAGGAAATAGGAATCAGGGATTTTGTAATAAATATAGGTCACATGAAATTCTTGGAAGGTTTGATCGATGAAACGGGGCTTGAGGCGGGCGAGAGGCAGGAGATAGTCCGGGCCCTGTGCGATAAGAATTTTGTTTTGCTGGAAAATAAAATAAAAGAATTACCCGCCGGTCCCCATGTAAAAAAGCTTCTGCTTTCTTTAAGCAGGTTTTTTGGGGGATCTGAGGTGCTGTTGAGTTTGAATGGCTGTGCCCTAAACGATAAGTGCCGGAATGCCCTTCACGAGCTCACCGCGCTGGCGGAGATGTTGAGGAATTTCAAAGATATAAAGTTTACTTTTGACCTGAGCCTTTCCAGAGGGATGGACTATTACACCGGTATAGTCTTTGAAATTTATTCACCGGGTAGCGGTTTTCCGCTGGGTGGTGGGGGACGCTATGATAATCTGATGGATAAATTCAACGGAAAGCGCCCTGCCACGGGTTTTGCCCTTGCGGAGGAGGCATTGCTTTCTACTTTAAAAAAGGATGCCCTTGATTTATATAAGCCTTATTACCTTTTTTACGACCGGCAGAGTTTTTTAGAGGCGCTGAAAAAGGCCGAGGAATTGCGGGAAAAAGGATACGTGGTAAAACTCATACCGTCCGAAAAATACCGGGAAAACCTGTTGTGTGAAAATAATCAGGAAGGTAGAATAATATTTTGCAAAAAGGATAATACGACGGCGTAAATATATTATGTTATAATAATTTTAATGAAAAAGAAACAGCAAAGGGGAGTAAAATTGGATCTGTTGACTATAGCCCTGTCGAAGGGGCGAATTTTAAAAGAGACCCTGAGACTTTTTAAGAAAATGGGTTTGAACTTCGATGATATAAGAGAGGATTCTCGAAAGCTGGTTTTTGAATATAGAGATTGCGGCATGAGGTTGATTCTGGCAAAACCTGCGGATGTACCGACGTTTGTGGAGCACGGAGTATCAGACCTGGGTATTGCAGGAAAAGACGTGTTGTTGGAGGATAAAAAAGATGTATTTGAGCTTATGGATTTAGAGTTGGCACAGTGCAGAATGGTGGTGGCTGCCCCCGAAGGCCGCGATCCCATGGTGCCTATATATAAAGTTGCCACAAAATATCCTCGCATTGCGGAGAATTTCTTTTTAAAAAAAACCCAGCCGGTGGAAATTATTAAATTAAACGGTTCTGTAGAACTGGCACCTTTGCTGGGGCTTTCCGACGCCATCGTGGATATAGTTGCAACCGGAAACACGCTCAGGGAAAACCGCCTTAAGGTAGAGGAGGAAATTTGTTTGATAAGCGCACGGCTTATTGCCAATCAGGTCAGTTACCGATTGAAATCCTCCATGATTGCAGACTTTATTGAAAAAATAGAAAGCGCGAAAAAGGAGAGATTTTAATGAATTCACCGCTGAAATATGTGAGGCCGGATATAATCGATCTTGAACCATATAAACCTTCAAAAGAGATATGCAAAATAAAGCTGGACGCCAATGAAAGCCCCTACGATATTCCAATGGAGATAAAGGAGCGCATATGGCGGAGGCTGAAAGGCGAAAGGTTTAATTATTATTACGACCCCAGTTGTGATGAGCTTCGTGAAGAGCTTGCAAAATACACGGGGGTCCGGCCCGGCCAAATTTTTGTGGGGAGCGGGTCCGACGAGATTATAAGCGATCTGGTTTTTGCTTTTGCCGGTCCGGGCCGGGAAGTGATTATTCCGGTTCCCGCCTTTTCAAGTTATGAAATCTTTGCCACCGTTTCGGGGGCCAAAGTGGTAAAAGTTCCATTATTGCTGGAGCAAAAGAACAACAGGTGGATCTGGGATTTGGATGTAGACAGAATCAAGAGTTGTTTTAGCAAAGACCGGCCTCAGATGATGTTTTTGTGTTATCCCAATAATCCCACCGGTGATTATTTCAGTGAAGAGAAAATCCTGGATCTAATAGAGTATTTCAACGGGATAGTAGCTGTTGACGAAGCCTACTACGAATTTGGAGGCAAGACCTTTGTCAACCGCCTGTCTAAATACCCCCACGTGGTTGTTATACGTACTTTTTCAAAAGTATTTTCACTGGCGGGACTGAGAGTTGGTTATGCCATAGCTGACGAAGACATCATTGAACAGCTTTATAAAGTAAAACTCCCTTACAACGTCAGCCTCTTTTCTCAGATTGCCGCAGTGGAGATGTTGAAGAGCCTGGAATGGGTAGAGCACTTGAGAGACGAACTGGTAAAGTCCCGGGAAGAAATGAAAAAAGATCTTGACAGCATAGCTGGCGTTACAGCCTATTCAAGTTCCACCAATTTCTTTTTATGCAGGTTCGAAAAGCCGAGGGATGTGGTGTATAAAAAGCTGCTGGAAAGGGGTATCCTTACCAGGCGGTTAAATGGGGAGAAACTGGAAAACACTTTGCGGTTTTGCGTGGGTACTCCGGAACAAAATAGGGCCCTCATTTCCGCCCTTAGAGAAATTTTAGGTTAGATTGTTAAACATTTTTTAAGCAATAAAAATTGGATTCTCATCAATATAAATTTCATCAATTTGATAAATTTATAAATTTAATAAAATAATAAAAAAGAGGTGAATCATGGAAAGGATTGCGGAAACCTCGAGAAGGACCGAAGAGACCCAGATAGAGGTCAGGATTAATCTCGATGGCGTGGGCCGTTCAAAGATAAATACACCGGTGGGTTTTTTCAACCACATGCTGACCCTTTTTTCGCGCCATGCCCTGTTCGATCTGGATGTAAAGGCATCGGGGGATATTGACGTGGACTTTCACCACCTGGTGGAAGACACGGGGATAGTCCTGGGACAGGCATTTTTAAAAGCCCTTGGAGAAAAACGGGGTATCCGCCGGTACGGGAGTTTTTACGTGCCAATGGATGAAGCTCTTGGCTTTTCTTGCGTGGATATCAGCGGCAGGCCCTTTCTTTTTTTTAAAGCCGAATTTGTTCAAGAGAGAACGGGTAATTTTGACGTGGAACTGGTGAAAGAATTTTTCGGGGCTTTTGTAAACAATGCGCGTATCACACTTCACTTGGAAGTGGTGCGGGGGGAAAATACCCATCACATTATAGAATCTCTTTTCAAGGCTTTCGGCAGGTCTTTGAGGGATGCTGTGAGCTTTGATGAAAGAGAAAATGGAATTCCTTCCACCAAAGGAGTGTTGTAGTATATTAAGAGTGTTTCTCTTTTTGGACAAGAGTTTTAAAACTTGAGGGCGTCTTTTGGATGCCTGAAGTACGTGATTTGAAAGGGGGGCTGACCCGTGATAGGCATCATAGATTACGGGATGGGCAACCTTATGAGCGTAAAAAAGGCCTTTGAAGAACTTGGTTTTAGGGTCAAATTGATGAAATGCCCCGAGGACCTTACAAATGTAAACGGGCTGGTGCTGCCCGGTGTAGGGGCGTTTGGGGATGCCATCAAAAACCTTACGGAATCGGCCTGGGTGGATGTTATCAAGGAAGCCGTGGCAATTGGAATGCCATTTCTGGGCATCTGCCTCGGAATGCAGCTTTTATTCAGCGAGAGCTTCGAAGGCGGTTATTTTAAAGGCCTCGATCTCATAAAGGGTTCGGTTAAGAAATTTGACGAAAAATATATAAAGCTTAAAGTTCCCCATATCGGCTGGAATGGCGTGAAAAAGGTAAAAAATTCCCAGCTTCTTTCGGGTATACCCGATAACACGGATTTTTATTTCGTTCATTCTTACTATTGTGACCCCGAGGAAGACGTGGCGACAGGTATCACCGATTACGGTGCTCCATTTGTCTCATGCGTGGAAAAGGAAAATATTTACGGGGTTCAATTTCATCCTGAAAAAAGCAGCCGGTTCGGCCTTCAAATCTTAAAGAATTTTGGAGAGATGTCGAGATGATCATATACCCTGCCATCGATATAAGGGGAGGCCAATGCGTAAGGCTTGTCCAGGGCGATTTTGCCAGGGAAACGGTGTATTACGAAAATCCGGTAGAAGTGGCAAAAAAATGGGAAAGGCAAGGTGCCAAATGGATACATGTGGTGGACCTGGATGGCGCGAAAGTTGGCAGCCCTCAAAACATGGACGTTATCCTTGAAATTCGGGAGGCTGTAAAGGCAAATATACAATTGGGCGGGGGCCTCAGGGATATGGATACGGTTAGGAAGTATTTGGATGCTGGGATAAACCGCCTGGTATTGGGTTCGGCGGTCATAGAATCACCTTCTATGGTTCGTCAGGCTGTTGCCATTTTTGGCCCCGGCAGGATTGCAGTGGGAATTGACGCCAGGAAAAATATGGTTGCAACCAGAGGATGGACCCGGACATCCGGTGTAACCCTCCGGGAGTTTTTGGCGAAGATTTCAGAATATGGGATACAGCGAGTGATATATACTGATATTTCCAGAGATGGAATGATGTCAGGGCCGGATATGGAAGGACTTAAAAATATATTGAGTGTCGGAAGATTTCTTGTTATCGCTTCAGGGGGAATTGCTTCATTGGAAGATTTAGAAAGATTGAGGCCGTTCGAAACAAAGGGCCTGGAGGGGGTTGTCATTGGAAAGGCCCTCTATAACGGCGTTTTGAAACTGGCTAAAATTATAGAAACATTTGAAGAGTGAATATACCTTGTTTCCATGATGATAAGATGCAAAGTTGATTATGAAGAAGGATGATATATGCCATGCTAAAAAAGAGGATTATACCATGTCTGGACGTAAGAGGCGGCAGGGTGGTCAAAGGGACCAATTTCATTAATTTGCGCGATGCGGGAGATCCGGTGGAACTGGCTGCTTATTATGACATGGAAGGAGCCGATGAGGTTGTTTTTCTGGATATAACCGCATCGGCTGAAGGTCGGAAGACCACCGTAGAAATGGTAAAAAGGGCCGCCAGAAAGATTTTCATACCCTTCACGGTGGGCGGAGGTATCTCGAGCATTGAAGACATCCGGGAGATCCTCATGGCAGGTGCCGACAAGGTCTCTCTGAACACTGCTGCTGTCAAAAACCCAGAATTGATTTTTGAAGGGGCAAAGCGTTTCGGCAGTCAATGCATAGTCCTGGCCTGCGATACCAGGAAAATCGGCGATAAATGGGAGGTTTACATCAACGGCGGGCGGACGGCCACGGGTATGGATGCCCTGGAATGGATAAAGAAAGCCGTGAATCTCGGAGCCGGGGAAATACTCCTCACAAGTATGGATGCAGATGGGACAAAAGACGGTTATGATGTGGAACTCACAAAGACCGTTGCGGGGATGGTTAATGTGCCGGTGATAGCATCGGGAGGAGCCGGAAAACTAGAACACTTCTTAGATGTTTTTACAAAAGGAATGGCCGATGCAGCCCTGGCCGCATCGGTGTTCCATTACGGCGTTTACAGCATAAGGGAAGTTAAAGAATTTTTACGGTCGGAAGGGATTGAAGTAAGACTATGATGGGCATTGAAGAGATAAATTTTGATGAAAAAGGTTTAATCCCGGCGGTGGTCCAGGATGATAATACCGGAGAAGTATTGATGGTGGCGTATATGAACAGGGAAGCGCTTGCCAGGACCATAGAAACGGGAAGAGCATGGTTCTATAGCCGCGAGCGAAAAACCCTATGGCAAAAGGGTGAAACCAGTGGGAATTTCCAGGATGTAAAAAGGATCATGTATGACTGCGATCAGGATGCTCTGCTTTTAAAGGTGGAACCTAAAGGCCCGGCATGTCATACCGGCCACAGGTCATGCTTTTTCCGGAGCCTTGCAGTGAAAGAAGAGCAGGTGGGAAATATGAGGTTCCGAACCGAAGCCGATTCAACAGGAACGATATGCCAGGACAATCATATAAAGATTCTTGAAGAACTGGTAAATATTATCGATTCGCGATTTAGAGAGATGCCCGAGGGTTCTTATGTGGCGAAACTTTATAAGGAGGGCAGGGAAAGAATATTAAAAAAGATTGGTGAGGAGGCCTCGGAGGTTATAATAGCCTCAATGAGCGGCAGCAAAAGCGACACCATATACGAAACTGCCGATCTGATATTTCATTTATTAATTGCATTGCGCTATGACGGCATTTCACTAAAGGAAATAGCGGAAGAACTAGAAAGGCGCCGCAAATAGCGCATATTATTTTGCATAAATCTGAGCCTGGGATACAAATACTAAAGGTGACCTAAAATATTTACCTAGGAGGGAATTCAACCTATGCCCCGGCGCAACAGACCGGTTAATCCCAAGGCAGAAGATGAACTGGAAAGTTTAAAGGAAGAGGTGGCTGAAGAGCTTCACCTGGATGACGACATTGAAAAACGCGGCTGGGAGAACATGACCACCCGGGAAGTGGGGAAGATAGGCGGCAACATGATTAGAAAAATGATTAACCTTGCTGAAGAAACAATGGACAAAAAGGATGGCAGAATAAAGAAAGATAAAAAAAGATAAAGGGCGGGTAAAGCGTAAAAAACGACCTTGATATTGAAGTTAATACCCGGCTCAATCACCGGGTCACAGGCGGAAACCCTGCAGATATTAATGCAGGGTTGTGTTTTAATGTTCAATCACCAACGCAAAGGCGCAAAATCAGCGCTGGACATAGCTTTTCATTAATGCGGCCAGATAATTGGAGAAATAATGAGATATAAAGCGAATAAAACAAATAAATCCTGATAATAATATCTAATGATTTTTGACACCGGTTATATTCTAAGGTATACTAAGTATTGTCTTAGGGGCGGATAGCTCAGCTGGGAGAGCACGTGCCTTACAAGCACGGGGTCACAGGTTCGAGCCCTGTTTCGCCCACCAAATACGCGGCCCAGTAGTTCAGTTGGTTTAGAACGCCAGCCTGTCACGTTGGAGGTCGAGGGTTCGAATCCCTTCTGGGTCGCCATATAAAGTGCCTTGGTAGCTCAGTCGGTAGAGCAGAGGACTGAAAATCCTCGTGTCGGTGGTTCGATTCCGCCCCAAGGCACCATAAATGTGCGGAAGTGGCTCAGGGGTAGAGCATCGCCTTGCCAAGGCGAGGGTCGCGGGTTCAAATCCCGTCTTCCGCTCCATTTTGTATATAAGGCGGCATAGCCAAGTGGTAAGGCAGAGGTCTGCAAAACCTTTATCCCCAGTTCGAATCTGGGTGCCGCCTCCATTTGTATCATTAAATTTAGAATGCCGGGGTGGCGGAACAGGCAGACGCACAGGACTTAAAATCCTGCGGGTAGAAATACCCATACCGGTTCGATTCCGGTTCCCGGCACCATCGAAAATCATAAAATTGTCAGATATATTTTCAAAAGAAGATGGATGAACATCTTCTTTTTTATTTTGTTCAGTTTGGGTTTTAACAAGCTTCAATCGTTTTATGTCCCGTCCTGTGGGGTCCTGCCAGAAATAGATATATACTTCGCCTGTGTCGGGGTTAAAACGCAATTGACGTATGAAATACCTTACGGCCATCCTTTTTTCCCTGTTAGTGGCCGTAGAGGCCGCTAAAACCGATTCTAAATTATGCAACCTCGCAAGGATTGCGGCTTCCTCAATTCTTTTTGCTTCCGGCGATTCTTTCTGCAGTTCCTGCAGTTCCGCCTCCAGGGCCAGTTTTTCCTCCTGGAGCTTTTCAAGCTGTTCGAGAAGTAAGGGGATAACTTTGGATCCTTTTCCCTGCTGTATGGCGGACATAATATTGTTTATGGAGTTTTCTATTTCCGTGATAGATTTGCGAAGATGTTTTTCAGCCTGGTCTAGGTCTTTATTTTCTTCATTTATAATTTCATTTATCTCCTCTACCATTACCTTTATTCGTGCGGGGGTGAAGTGAGCCTTTATTGCGGCCAGGACTTTAGTTTCTAGTTCTTCCTTCCTGATGGCAACACCTTTGGCACAGCCGGCCCGGCCTTTATTTTTATAGCTGGAGCATATGTAATAATAGTTTTTTGCTACCTGTTGACTGTTGATGTAGCCGCCGCAGTTGAGACATACAAACATGGGCTCCCCGACGGCGTTTTCACCTGAGAACAGATATGGGCTGTCCTCTGCTCTTGTTGGTTTTATATTTTTCTTTCTCTCTACAACCAATGGTCCCATAACCTCCTTTAGTTCTTTCCATTCATCAGGAGTAATTATTGAAGGATGGGCATTTTCTATGACAACCCAGTCGTCCGAATCCTTCCATTTCTGGCCGGTTCCGCGAAGATCCCGACCGGTGCGGTTCCAGTAGTAGAGGCCCGAATATACTCCTTCCAGTGCACGCATACATATTTCGCGAATGGTCGTAACCGACCAGGGTTTCCCGTATCTGTTCAGATATTTTCCGCCTTTTCCGTTTAAATGGTCTCTTATTTGTTTAAGGGGCATTTTCTGCCGCAACCAGAGGTCAAGCACAATGTGTCGAATTATCCAGGCTCTTTCTTCGTCTATTTCCCATAAAAGTTTGACAATGTCTTTCCCTCTGGAATCTTTCCCCCTGATAACCCGCTTATTTATGTATCCATCCGGAGCGATTCCGCCGTTTTTATAGCAGTAACCCGTCTCAGGGTCCCGGGTGCCGGCGTTTCTTGTCATGCCTTTTACGGTATGATAGGCTGTTTCGATACTCCGGGCCTCGTCTTTGGTCTCAGAAATGCCTTCCAGCCAGATGCCGTGGATTGAGTTGCGGTCATATAGCGGCTCGCTGACTCCGATGACCGTTACACCGTGCCGGCGCAACTCTTCCTGCCAGACGACCCGAAGATATTTTCTGCGGGCAAACCGGCTTTTTTCATCGACCAGAAATAGAGATACCCTTTCATTATTTTTTGCAAACTCCAGGAGTTCAAGAACTTCAGGCTCTTCATCCAGCCCGCGGTAAGCGGAATGGTGGAGCTCAACCCATTTTAAAATAGTTACGTTATGTTCGTCCGCCCACTTCTGAATTCGCTGGCGCTGTTCCGGGATGGAAAGGCCTTTTGTGAACTGATCCTCGGTGGAAACCCGGCAGAGAGCCACGGCATACTTGATGTTTCTGGTTTGTGATTTTGGACTGCGTAAATTAAGAATTTCTTTCATAAGAAAGACTCCTTTTCAATAACATTTTGTGTATATTTTTAGATTCATAAACGTTTGTTCTATAAGAAGCTGAAAGAAAAAAGCGGTTGCCCGCTAATTAAAAACACGTTTCTTGAAATCAATAGGAACTACAGAATTACTATATATCATTATTTCTTTCCCAGCATATTTTAAGTTCGCTGTATAATTTAAATCAAACTCATTCTGCTTATAATCTTTATAAAGGTCTCTAATAATTTCAACGTTATCATATGTTACAATCCACGGTTGTTTAATCTTGGTGGTGATTTCTACTGCTAATTTTACGTGATCGTTGTGTTTATAATGATTTTCATATAATTCCGGTCCTTTCTTATAATAGGGCGGGTCTAAAAATATGAAAGAATTCATAGGTAAGTTTGTAACTACAATATTTATAAATTCGATCGCATCTAGATTATGCACTTGTATTTTGCTTTTGTAATTAGCTATTTTTTGTATCCTATGAATTAAATCTTTTTTATTGAATCTACAGTCAATTTTATACTTGCCGGATTGATTTTTCCCCCCAATAACTCCTCCTTTAATAATGCCGGATCGATTAACTCTATTTAAGAATAAAGTTGAAAAACCCAGTGATAGCAAATTATGAGCATATTTATTTCTTTGAATTTCCTTTTGTATATACCATTGGTCCATGTTAACGGGAGTTTGCCAAATTAGGTCGCATAATTCATCAGTATGGTATAAAACGGAATACCAAAAAGCGTAAATAGATCTGTCAATATCATTCAATATTAAGTTATTGACTACGTCTTTAAAAAGTAAAGACAGTGCAAGGCCGGCACCCCCAGCATAAGGTTCTACATAAACGCAACCGCGTAGATTATTATATTCAATTAAATTCTTTATGTATTTGAATAATTTGCGTTTGCCCCCAGGATATCGGAGGGGAGAAATTACTCCCATTAAAAATCACCTGCTATAAATGTTGCCAAGTTCATTATAGCATAGTGTTTTAGATTTGGCCAGCGGCTATTATAAATTTAAAATGGCATTTATAAAGGCGAATAATCCTGCTTTTGCTATTGATTCAAGAATTTCTTTTGTGGCTCTTGTATTTTGGGTTTGATGAACAATGCAATCTAAAAAATCTTTTAACGAGTTATTTTCAAACACAGTGGAAAATATTCTCTCGACCTCATCAGAAAAAAGATTACTCTTATTTTTCGTAAACATTTGTATTATATATTCTAATTTTGGGTCCTTGTCATCGGGGTTAGGTTTAATTCTTTTCCAAAAACCTGTTTTTTTAGCATAATATTTAAGCGTATGCTCTATCAGTGATCGTAACAGCATTGCCGTAGAAATTGGATATTTTGAATAGTGCCCATACTGAGAGAGTCTTTTGATTTCATCCGCGCAAGCAATTAAACCGGTATTTTCGGGATCGTTTTTATCTACACCTGCCCATGTGAGATTTTCGAAAAAGCGAGGTGGAGAAGGAGATGAGCCTTTATCTTTTTCTTTATCTTTTGTTTGATTATTTGACTTAGGCAATTGTTCTGAGTCCTTAATTTGATCATCTTTAGGACCTTTAATATCAAAAGAGTTATTTTTTGGAATATTTGATTCATTAGGTATATCGTTAGGCTTTTTCATCCCGGAATTAATTTTATTATCGTTTTGTGGAATTATATTATTTTCATTTAATAAATCAATTAAACCAGGAACATCAGTAAAATCATTACGCGTATTAATACTGTTGTCTACAAATGCTGCTTTTGCAATTAAATAAATTGCGGTTTTAAATACATCCTCATTTAGGTCAGACTTTGGTTTAAGAGTGTTTTCATCATAATTAATTTTCAATAACTGTGCTCCCGTCATATTATATTCTTTATTTTTTGCTGCAAAAATGCGGAGATATGGCGTGACTTTTATTCCCTGTAAATTTAATTTTGATTTATCTTCCTCAGACCAAAAAGGTAATTCTAAAGCATACATTAAAAGGTTATATTCTTTTATTCCCTGTTCTACCTTAGATTCTTTAATTCTAGTTAATTCGGAAATTTCATCAATAGATTTGCCATTATTGAATGAATTAGTAAAGAATTTGTATTTTGAAATTGTAGACCATTTCTTAGCTCCTTCAATATGCCTAAAAGCTAATGTGCTTTGCGCTTCTTCCCTTGAATTAGCCGCATCAACTTCGATTTGTGATATATTATCAAGGGTTTCTTGGGTAATACGCGGTATGTCTTTATTAAATTTATCCGGAATTAAGTCAGGATTAAGAAGTAGTTGACAAGCGCATATTCTTCGGTTTCCCTCTAAAACCACATAATAATCATTTTCTTTGCAGACTATAACCCTTTCACCTGGCATCAAACCGCCGTAATCTATAATACTTTTTGCTAGAGAAGCTACTTCTTCATATTCCAATAAATAAAGTCTAATATTATCTTGACTTGTATCTGGTGGGATGATAAATCGTGGATTTTTAGCGTCTAATAATATATCTAAAGGTGACATCCTTAATACTTGAAATTTGGGCATAAAATTCCCTCCTGTAAACATCGTCTAAATAAAAAACCTATCCTTGATAAATAATAAATAAAACATAATATTCTTTTAACAAGAAAAAATAAAAATAAGCTAAACAAAGATAAATATTTTAATTAATTGCTATGTTATACGTTGACCATGTTGTCTAACAAAATCCATAAAAGCCTTCAAACTGATCTCATATCGGCTAATGCTTTTTTTGGTTTTGGGATGAATGAAATATTCTATTTTTTTGCCTTCTTCGAAAATAAAATCGCTATTAGATCCAGGAATAATTTTTACCCAATAAGTTATTTCCATATGACCACTCGAACTTTCTTCCCATTCTTTATAGAGTAAAACTTTATCTGATAATTTTTTTATCTCTTTCAGTGACATATTTCCCCCTCTTCACTGAACTCTAAGATAGTTTTTAGTAAGGGGGATTACAAACGTTGCATGGCTCATAGCTACTGTAGGGGTTAAATAAAAACTTATTTGGTATCAATAGGTATTCATCTTATACTTTGCTAACTCTTCCGGCATCCTCAACCAGCGGCTCATTTTCGGGATGTTCAAGCTTTTCTAACCTCATTGTCATCTACCCGACTTTAGCATTATACCGACTGCAACTTTCTGCTACTTTATCTGCTTCGATCTCGAAATATTCATGCTGCATGTCCAGCCCGATAACATACCCTGCTTTTGGTATATCATTTATAATATGCTTTATCTCATGAATAAAAACTTTGCATTGAGTTTCATAATTTATATTGCCGTTAAGAGCCAAATGGTAATTACCCTTTTTGCTCATATATGTAAAACCATATACAGCAGGCGGGAGGTTTGCAATGGTAACCCGTATCCCGAATGCATTCATAACTTCATGAAATGGTATATTACCATCCACTAAAGCCCTGAATAGTGGCTCATCTAGAAGCTCAAACATTCCGCCGTCCTCCTTTTGCTATCTTATACGGCGCAGTATTATTTCCTCATGTGTTGATACTTCGGCTTCGATTCGATCCAGTTTATCACTATTCTGTTTGTATCCGTCGAATAGCGCTGAAAGTTTCTCACCATGCTCCTTTTCGATTTTAAGTACGATTTTTTCAAGCTCGTCAATTCTTTGGTTTACCTGATCCATTCTTTGGTTCACCTGATTAAATCTTTCATCTACTCGATTAAATCCTTTTTGCATTTCAGCATACAGCTTTGTCATAAGGTTTAGCATTTCATTATCCATCGAAATCCTCCTTTGACTAATATTAACGAATTTATAAATCATCATGTGCGGCTTCTTCATCTTCGATGGCCTTGATTATGCGGATTATCTTCTTGATATCGCCGGGAGGCATGTCTTTAATCTGTTTAAAGAGTAATTTTAAATCCTCCCGATTCTTTAGTTCATCCCAGAACTTCGCCAGCTCTGGATCGTCAGAGATGGAGTCGGTGATTTTCTCGGCAGGGTTGCGAATATTGGAAACTCCCATTAACCAGTCAAGAGTAACCTGAAAATATTCAGCTATTTTTTTCTTAATTTCATCATTAGGAGTGCTTTTATCACTTTCATATAAAGAAACTGCATATTTTGTTACTCCGAATAATTTTCCGAATTCTTCCTGAGTCATTTCTTTTTCAAGTCTAAGTTGTTTTATTCTTTCGCCTAATGTTGGCATTTCAACACCCTCATGTTTAAAATTACTAAACTGATTTTATTATAAACCTGTCTATTTTTTCTGTAAATATAGTTTAAAAAACTTCAATTTATATTGAAAATCTATTGACAGTTTAATTATACTCTACTATAATAATAGATGAAGTTGAGCAGAATTCAACAGAGGAGGTATAAAATTGAATCTACATAAACTCAAAGAGCTTAGAAAAGCTAAAGGTTTAACACAAGAACAGATGGCTAAACTACTGGGATACAAGGATAAAAGCGGTTATTGTCAACTTGAAAATGGTGACATCAAAATGACATTAGAAAAGGCCATTAAAATTAGTAAGATACTTGAAGCTGATATCAAGGAAATTTTTTTTGAAGTAAATGTTGAGAGCTGCTCAACAAAAATTAAGCAAACCGCATAACTTTGAAAGGGAGAAAAGAAGCCATGATACCTAAAATAGTTGAAATGGAATCCCGGCCGCCGGAAGGTATGACCCGGGAACAACTGGAAAGAATACCCCGGCCTAATATGCTGGCACTGGCCCGGAAACTGGCTATGGAGACAAAAGACGAACTGTATTTGTCAAGCTTTACTTAACTCTTTTAACATACTGTCATGATAAGCGACCTTAAGGGAGAGCCGGTCCAGCTTTCCTTCAATTCGGGAGAGAGAGTCAAGAACGCGGTCGTTTACGTCTAACTGGACTTCGCGGGCGTCGAAAAGAGCTTTGACCTTAGCAACTAATTCATCCTCCATTCGTATTTGAGATTCTTCTACACGCCGGACTTTTTCCTCCATGGAGGTTACTTTATCTACTAAAAGTTCAAGGAGTTCGCGTTCTGTCATTATTATTCTCCTTTCTGGTCCTTCATAGTCTGTATAAACCTTGCGAGAAGTTCGGCCTGCTCAGGTGTAAGGTTTTTAACTTCTTTCATGAGTGAGGATATTTCTGGAGGGATTTGACGTTCTTCTTCAGAAAAGAATTCGGCAAGCGTTATGCCGAGCGCGTCGCAGATTTTCTGGAGGGTTTGTAAGGACGGTGTATTGATATTACGCTCAATATTACTTAAATACTCACGAGTTAAACCAATTTTTTTAGATAAAGCAGTTATAGTAATGGTTTTAGATTTTCTTATTTCTTTTAATCTTTTTCCTATATCCATACTTACTCCTCTTAATAAACTTGTAATATTATACTTCACATTTATTATAAGTGGATTGTGTAAAAAAGACAAGATATTTAAAGAAAGTTAAAGAAATATCGAGAAATTAAATTTAAATTGTGAATTATGACATTACATATAAATTGATTTTAGCGAAGTTATACTTTACAATAGTAATCAAAGTGGGGTGATACATTGCTAAGAATAAAAGAAACGAGAGAGTCAGTAGGTTTAACTCAAAAAGAATTAGCAAATACAGTTGGAGTTTCTAGAGAATATATTTCTGCACTTGAAAACGGTCGTTATAGCCCATCATTAAATTTATTAAAAAAAATCGCTAAAACCTTAAATGTGAGCGTCAAGGACCTAATAGAAGACGAATCCGCCTAAAATATATATTCTCTATCTTACATTAATTTCCTTCAAGTGTTCTTATGAAGGGGGTACTTAGATGATACCAAAGATAATCGAAATGGAATCCGGGCCGCCGGAAGGCATGACCCGGGAACAACTGGAAAGAATACTCCGGCCTAATATGCTGGCCCTGGCCCGGATTTTAGCCATGGAGATAAAAAAGGATATGGAGAATAAAGACCAGGACGCCCGCTAAAAACCCGGTGAAAAAACGCTGTGTCAAACGCTTACGCTGCTTCGGCGGTTAAAACAGGGGGTGGCATGATATGAATTCATGGGTTGAATTTGCTCCGGTAAAAAATAAAAGCATGATTTTTAACCTGGCAGAAAAACTGATGCAGATTAAGCCTGTGAGGCTTGAAAGTGTGCCTGAAGGATGGAAGTTAAGTATTTTGGTGGGAAAGGAGAAGAAGGATGGAGAAAAGATGGGCCAGCTGGTCTGAGATGGAGGAGCAGTATAGAGAAGGGGCTTTGGCCTTGAAAAAGGTGCGTGAAAGGATGAAGGCTGACGATTATCAGGGCACCGTTGCCGATAGGGAAATTATGGGCGGTATGATACGGGACCTGGAGGATACGAGGAGGGTCCTGAAAACCAAGGTACTGTATGAATTCGGGTCATTGTCGGAGAATGAACTGGTGCTTTTGACGGACAGACAACGGGAAATTGCGGAGCTACGGCAGCGGTATAACTACCGAGAAATAGCCGAAATCTTGGGTATATCACCAAAAACGGCATTTGATGTTTTTCAGAAGGCCGTGAGGAACGTAAAAAAGATTAAACGCCAGGGAGAAAAAGGATTACCGATTGGCTTAAGCCCGCAGCAAGAACAAATATACATATTAAGCCGTCAAGGTAAAAGCCCAAAAGAAATCGCTGAGATAATTGGATGTGATTATAGGTCCATTCATACTCAGCTAAAACGAATCAGTAAAAAGGTAGACAAAAGCGCAAGGTAATTGACCACACTATAAGTGTGCCTATAGGAGCCGATAGGCTTTTTTATTTTGTCCTTTTAAGATACAAAATCTAAGGGAGGTATTAAACCTTGAAACATGGCTTAATTAAGGATTTAAACAGCATTTATGATATTTTGCAAGATTACGACTTAACAAAAATGGTTCAAAGTATGGATCTATGCGGCTGTAATGAAATTCTGAGGGATTATGTGATTTTATCCCAAAGAATATTGCAAAAGATGATAAAACCAGACAAATCTTCCGGCCAACGCAAAAACAGGGGAAGGTTTACTTATCGCCGGGTATCAGCGCAAGCACATTAAAATCGAGAGGTGATAGGAGTGGACAGGAGGCTTTTCTCTATATTGGAAAAGCATGACGACTGGTTTAATGACAAGGGAGACGAGAAGAACTTGCAGGCTAAAGAGGCAATATACGTTTTTTACAAAGAACTTTTAAGATATAAACCTGCAAAAGACGAAAGGTCGTTATTTTATTATAAAAGGACATTTGATGAGCAATGTGCTGCCAGGGCGCTGGCAAGTATAAAACAAGCCTTTAAGGAACAGAAATATATGAGAGCGGCCAATGAAATAATAACGCTAATGCATTATGAGCCGGGGGGAAGAATGGGAAAAACAATACATGAAAGTCTTAAAAAGCTGCTGGAAGAAGAATTGAGCCTGTAATCCTCATAATGGGAAAAGGCTCATTTATTTTGACTTAAAACAACAACCCGCCGGAAGGGGGGAAAGGAGAGGCCTCAAATGAGCGTTCATGACCTGCTGAATCTAAAAATTCCTTTTAAACTTAAAGAAACAGAAATGGTTTTTAGTTACGAGATGTTTACTTATGGGGTGCTTGTTCTCTCGGATGGGGAAGGCATTAAAATGTTTAAAAGCAGTTTGTATAGTCAATTTTTGGATAAGGTTCCTGATCTGGAACTGATAGATAACAATGATCTCAAGTTTTTTAAAGACAATTACTACGATAAAGAGAAGGGATTCTCTGATTTTAACGTAAAACCGGTTATGTTTTTTGTGGATATCAAAAATGATTATAATCCTCTAAAAGCCATATGTCATAGAAGGGCGAGAACTTTTCCTTATGGATTAATCTCTTTTTTGAACATTGAAGAAGGTTTAATTTTTTCCCGATATGGTAAATATTATAGAATTTTGATCATAGATAGAGACATTAAAGATAAAAGCTTGATTGATTTTATTTGGAATACCGATAAAGGCTCGGATATAACGATAAAAACATCAGAGTATTTATTTAAAAGTGACTTTAAGTTATTTATGTCCGATGATATCAGGATTTTCATATAAATCTTTATAAATACAATCAGTTTTGATTTTATAGCCGTTTTTTTGCCAAAAAATTTCTAGCTCTTTTCGTCTGGCGGCATTTTGGGAAATCCTTCATAAAAAACAACAACCCGCCGCAAGGCGGAAATAAAGAAAGGAGCGGTATTATGTCCGATGCCTTGACAGATATTGAACGTGACATCCATCTTGCGGAGCTGGAACGGGAAATTGAGGAGAAGGAACGACAGTTTTTAAAAACTCCCTCAAGGCAGCTTGCCGGGGAGTTGTATTGTTTATGGAAAAGTTATACGGAAAGGCCGTGCGGATACAGTGCTTCTCCTGATTGTTTAAAAGCCGCCGAAAGGATTGCTTTTTACAATGACTGGACGGAGGGAAGGGGTGTTGAATTTTTACGGAAGTATTATAACAATGATACCCTGGTTCTCGGGATAGGGGAAGGTTTTATTGTAGAGCCGAATATTGACAGATTTATTTTGCGGACATTATACAAAACGATAGGGCCTGTTTATCACAGCAAGGTGGCCGTAAAAATAACGGTTGAGCCTGTCGGGAAGATAACATGCAGTCAATGCCCTTATTTTGGCCAATACTACCATCTTGGCTGCGAGTCTTATGTTAAAGAAGAATACAGGGAACGCAAGAATAGGTTAAGGAGGAACAGATATGATCAATAACGTTACGCTCGTTGGAAGGCTGACCAGAGACCCTGAATTGAAGAAGGTGAATGATATTTCAGTATGTGCTTTTACGCTTGCCGTGGACAGGAATTATAAGAACAGCGAAGGAGAAAAAGAAACGGATTTTATACCCGTTACGGCATGGAGAAAGCTGGCCGAAATATGCGGGGACAACTTGAAAAAAGGCAGGATGGTAGGGGTTTGCGGCAGGATACAGACAAAAACATGGGAAAATGGAGAAGGAAAAAAGTCCAGGACTACGGAAGTGGTGGCGGATAATGTGGTTTTTCTGGATAAAAAGATCGATGATTAGCTGTGGATACTGCCGGACCTGATGGATTTGTGGACAAGTCTCACAGGCTCGACTTGTCCACAAGCTCCACAGGCCCTTGGATAAGTCTCGCATGATGCTCTACTTATCCACAGTATCGCACAGCTTCTGCTGCTGTTTTTTTTATATTTATTTATTTTTTCCCTGGGGGCTGGGATGTATGTTGTTAAAGATTATACCCTGCAGCTTAAAGGAAGCAAATGAGTTCATAAAGGAGATGATATTTTGGATCCTGTTTTGCGATATCCCGGGGCTAAATGGTCCATAGCGGACTGGATCATACAGCACTTTCCACCGCATCAGGTATATTTGGAGCCGTTTTTTGGCTCCGGAGCGGTGTTTTTCAGAAAAAGGCCGGCCGGTATAGAAACAATAAACGACATAGACAGTAATGTAGTTAATCTATTTCGTGTTATACGAGACCGTCCTGAAGAATTGGCACGGTTGATAGAGTGTACGCCGTGGTCCCGGGAAGAATACCAACAGAGCTGCGAACAAACCGGTGATCCTCTGGAAGATGCGCGCCGCTTTTTAGTGCGCTGCTGGCAGTCTTATGGAACCGATTTATATCGAAGGCCGGGATGGAACAACAGTAAACGGGCAAGTCTCCGGGTAAGCCGCAACAACGAATTTTTAAAGCTGCCGCAGATTGTATTAGAGATAACACGGCGGCTGAAATATGCTCAAATAGAAAATATGGATGCCGTAAAGCTTATTAAGGAATACAATTATCCGGAGGTCCTTATATATGCCGATCCGCCATATATGATACAAACCAGGACCGCCGGTAAACGGTACAAGAACGAAATGACAACCGAAAAGCATGAGGAATTGTTAGAAACTCTTAAAAATCATAAGGGGCCGGCTTTCATTTCAGGATATCCCAATGAACTTTACGACCGGGTGTTAAGCGGCTGGTCCATAGACATAATAGAAACTACAACCATGTACGGCAAAAAAAGGAAAGAATGCATTTGGATAAACCCAATTGCTGCCGAATATCATCGGCAATACAGCCTTTTTAGCAGCTGGTAATTAAATTACTGAGGATGATTAATAATGGGCAATAGCTACTTTTCAAGGTTCGGTGAAATAATAGCCCGTAACGGAATAGCTTCTATACCGGACGCCATATTCTCCTGTCAGAGAGAACTTAATCTCGGCGTCGGCGAGTGCTGGTTTGTGGCCCAGATTCTCAGGCATAAATGGACCACCGAACTGCCGCGGCCTTCTTTGCGAAAAATGGCAGCATATACAGGCGTGAGCGAAAGGACCTTGCACAATTATAAAAACTCGTTAGTTGAGAAAGGGTACCTTATTCTTCAAAATCGTTTGGATAGGACAGGCAGAAAAGATACGAACTACTACGATTTTTCTCCTCTTTTTGATGCAATTATAGAGATCCTGAACAGTAAAGATAATACAGCTAACCCGATTGAAGAAGAAAATGAGGAATTAGAAGTTGAAGGGGTATCTGAAAATATTTCAGATAGGGGGGTATCTGAAAATTTTTCAGATAGTATCTGTAAATTTTTCAGTGGGGTATATGAAAATTTTTCAGAACACAAACAGAAGAATATACAAACAGAAAAATATATAAATAACAACAACCCGCCGAAAGGTGGAAAAGACACCCGGCCCGAGGCCGGGGTTGTTATTGAAGAAAACGAAAAAGATTCCCAGCCTTCGGCTGGGGTTGTTGTTGAGATTAATAAAATCTTTCAGCAGGCGACCGGGAGAGATAAGCTTTCGTTTTTCAACATGCTGGTTTTAGAATATGGTCCCGATGCCGTCAAAAAAGCGGTGATGTATCTTAAAGACTCACTTGAAAGGAATGAAATTAAAAATCCGGAAGGCTTTGTTGTTGAGGCCTTGAGAAATAAATGGGACCTGGAAACATTTGATTATCAGAAGTTTCTGGATATTAGAAACAAGAGGCGTCTGGAAGAGACTCAAAAGCTGCTGGATGAAATAAAGGACACCAGGGCATCGCCGGAGAAGGCGAAAGAGTATCTTCGGGAAATAAAAGAAAAGCTTAAGGGCGAACAGAAAGAGGTGTTGTAATTGACGGCGGATAAAGGCAGAGTTATTACCTGGTGGAGCGCCGGGGGAGGAGTGGGAAAAACCGTTCTTGCGGTAGCCCAGGCGCTGGCTCTTGCGAAAAGGTCCGAAAAAGTCGCGCTTCTCGACTTCAAAGAAGGTATGCCGCACATACATAAAGTCTTGGACATAGAATTGCAGGACCTGGCGGGTATATACGACGCAGCGGAGAGGGGTGTGCTTTCGGCGGATGTCGTGAAGGGGTATATGCGGGAAAAACGCGGCCTGCGGGTTCTGACGGGCATCCCGATGGAGGAATTTGAGAGATTTAAAGGTCGGCATTTTTCCGCCATTATCGGGGCACTCAGGGGCGAGTTTGAACACATCATTGTCGACACCAATGCCGGGGTATTTTTTTCATCAACGGAAGCGGCCCTCCGGGAAAGCGACGGGATAAACGTGGTGCTTTTACCGGATAAAATTTCACTGGAAGACACGGCGCAGATGGTGGAATTTGTATGCGATAGATGGGGAATCCGGCGCGGTAAGGTGGAAGCCTTCTTGAACAAGTATGACCGGGACGGTATTGATCCGGAGACCGTCGAGAGGGTCCTCGGCTTTAATACAAAAGCCGTGCCGTATGACGGCAGACTTAAAGATTTGTCGCGGCCGGGAATCATAAGGGTGTTAAAAGATATGGCCCACGTTTTTCAAGTACCGGATGGGTGCAGAAAAGACCTCGGGCGGAGATTCATAAAAGTTTTTTCGGGTGGGAAGGTGATACCGCATGTCGCTGATAAATCCGTTTGAGGTTCGACCATATGGCATCGAAGCAGAAAAAAAAGAAAAGCCGGAAGATGATTATGCCGGTGAAATCGTGGATGAATTGGTGCTAAGTAAATCCGATCTCATCACCGCCGTCCAGGAAGGAAAGGCATCAAACGTCATGCTCACGGAAGAAATTAAAAGTATCATCCGGAACAAAAAAATTCATGTTCCTGACATTGCAGCCTTAGCTAAAAAAGTCGTGGATATTCTTTTCGGATATGGCATCCTTCAGCCTTATGTCGCCGACCCGGATATATCCGACATATTGGTTAATTCAAGTAATGTAGTGTTCATTAAGAAGTTCGGCAAAAAAATTCGGGTGCCGGTGGACTTCGGGAGTGAACAAAATCTTCTGAAATACTGCTACAAGGTTGCCGCCATGTGCGGCGGGAAGCTGGACGAGAACTCCAACGCCGAGGCGGTGCTGACTGACAGGAAAAGAAATTTGAGAATTGTAATATCTTTAAAGCCCGTAAATGTTTTGTCCCCTTCCATCTGCATCCGCAAGCCTACCACCGGTTTTTCTTTATCGGAACTGGTCGAGAAAGGGATGATGACACCTGAAGAAAAGGCGTTCTTTGAAGAAGCGGTGAAGGAAAGAAAGACTATAGTAATTGCCGGTAAGGGCGGCAGTGGAAAAACCACACTATTAGGCGCTTTGATTGATGAAATGCCGGAAGATGAGAGAGGGCTTTTAATCCAGGAGACTTTTGAAATAAAACCGAAACATCCGGATGTGGTGTGTAAACTGGTGAAGCTTTCGGATAATCCCGAAGTGAAGGATTACACTCTCTTTGAACTGACAAAGATAGGGCTGCTGATGTCCCTCGACCGCATTTTCATAGGCGAGATAAAGGATCGAGAGGCCTTTGACTTTTTCAATGCCGTATATACCGGACATACCGGTTCAATGGCGACCGTGCACGCAAACTCCGCCGGAGAGGTGGTAAACAGGCTTGTGCAGCTTATGAAAAGGTCCGGAACGGATATTCCTTTTGACGACCTGAGAGAAATGCTTTATTCGTCCCTGGATCTTGTTGTATTTATGAAGGACTATAAAGTTGTCGAGATTGAAGAGGTAAGGAGGTGAGCCGTTCTGAGTTTAATCTTTGTGACAAATGCTGTTCTGCTTTTTATTGCAATATATTTTCTGCTTGACATAAAGTTAAACGGCTCCCGGGTTAAGCGCTTTTACTTCAGGGAATACGAGAAGGTCTTAAAAAAAGTCCTGGGGAACAATGGTTTTTTGAAGAGAAGATATGAAGACATCCAGAAAGCCATACTGCGGTCGGGAATAAAAAATTATATACCTCTGGACGCTGGCGCTTTTATTTGTTTGTGCATGGGTTTATTCATACTGGCGTTTTTCTTTTTTATGAAGCTTGGCATACTGGCTGCTTTGATGTATGCGGCGGCGACGATATATGTGCCGTTTGCCGTCCTGTCTTTTATGACCGTATTGAATCAGAGGAAGATAAAAGGCATGTATCTCAACTTCCTGAATACTTTTTCGGGGTTTTTTAATATCGAAGGCAATATGGTAAATTCCATAAAGTCCGCTGCTGAGTACGTCGGGGAGCCTTTGCGGTCCATACTCAGAAGACATGTGACGGTATATGAACGATCCATGAAAAGTATGGAGGAATTTCTGGACGGCATAATGTCGGAGATAAGTGACAGGGAGTTCAGGAAGTTTTTTAAGTTTGCCGGATTGCATGCAAAATACGGCGGGAATTTCCAGAAAGCCCTGGCAAAACTCCGGGAGCAGGGCGAAAAACTGGCCGGTGCAGAAAGCCAGAAAGGGGCCGGCGCAGCCGTCAGTACAATGATCATACTGGTAATGATTGTTATAAACCTTATGATGATCGTCAATATTTCCGGTGACACGGAAGCGGTGTATATCCTCAAAAACACCCTCACGGGGCAGATGATCCTGGTTTCCAATGCGGCGGCCATCATCTTTGCATTGTTTATGATTAAAAACATAAACGCTTTGGATTAACGAAAGGAGGTGATGATATATTTTACCTTTTTGCGGTTTTGTTGGTTATACTGGTTATGATATTTTACACATGCCTTAACGAGTATCATATCTACCAATTAAGGAAAAAGATTTATCAAATAAGCTTCAAAGACAGTATTACTGCCGCCGTCAGCAAACGGGTCAGAAAAGGGACCCTGGCGAAAATCCGGGAAAAGATCGGAAAAGCGGGAAATCCACCGGGACTTACTCCCGAAACTTATATCCTGGCCCATATAGGGCTGTTTATTTTTGCGGTTTTTTACGCTTTTGCAGTGCACATGGAATGGGCCCAGGCTGTTTTATTCACAGGCATTTCGTTCTGTCTGCCGGACCTGTATCTATTAATTAAAAAGAGAGAGCGGGAGCGGGCGTTCAGAAACGAGATGCCCGAGATAGTGGACATGTTTGAACTGGGGGCTGCGGTGGACGTGCCCCTGGAAGACGTGTTCCTGCTGGCGGCGGATAGCGCCGAGAAAAAGGAGGTGAAAAAAGAGCTGGCGAAACTTTCCGCCGAGTATTTCATTACCCGGGATAAGGAGGTGTGTCTGAAAAAGTTTTGTGACAGCGTCGGCCTGCCGGAAGTGAACGTACTTTCCACGGCGCTGCTCCAGGGCGAGCGTACCGGCAGGACTGTGGAGATATTGTCTTCCCTTTCTTCGTCGCTGTTTAATACTGCAATAGCCAAGATAACGAGGGAGGACAAGATGACGGAATATAAGGCTCTGACGGTACTGTTTATACTCATGGCTTCCATTGCAATGCTCTATATTTACCCGTATTTCACAAATTTAAACGGAGGCATGAAAACAATTTTTTGATAAGGAGTGAGGTTTAATGCTTAGAAATTTTGTAAAGAAAATAAAAGAACATATAACCAGCAGAAAAGGCGCCGAAATTGTGGCTATTGCTCTTGTCCTGCTATTTATTATTCTTGCGGCGGCACCGCATATAAAGACATTGGGCAGGACTACCGGCACCGGTGTGAGTAATTTGAACACTCAGATGGAGGATACTCTAAACGAGTGAAATTGAGGGGGTGGGGTTGCCCCCCTCTTCGATATTTTTGGAGGTAAGTTCATGGAGGTTAAAATAGACTGGATACAGACCATTGCCCAATATATTACCGGCGTTGTTTTTATTTTTTTAAAGGTACTACTGCCTATATATTTTTTAGCTGTTTTACTGGAAGACATTATTGTTTTTCTTTTTTGCAGACGGCTGTCCGGCACTGGATACGTAATCCGCAACACCATCTGCCAGGGGCCTGATATTGCCGCCACGGTCAAATACCTTTTGCTGAGCTACGAGAAGGACCGTAAGAAAGTGGCTGATATTTTCAGGAAAGATTTTAAAGAACTCGTCTTGAAATCACTTGCTGAATACCCGGTTATATATATAAATACAAACAAGTTCGTGTATAAGAACGTGCTTTTGCCTTTGCAAACGAATGGAGTGCTGGCGGTGGAGACAATATCCGGATACCGTGCGCCTCAGATAATTGAGAAGGTGCAGATCATGGACTGGTATTCTGTTGTGAGGTGTATATGGGATATAAAAGCTTTAAAAAGGCTTTTCAGGATGGAGATGATACGTAAATATCGTTTAAAGAGGGTTGAACCGTATGTTTAAGAAAGGTTTCTGGAAAAAAGGCGGCGCTGAGATTATAGGTTTTATCCTGGTGCTGCCTTTTCTGATACTGCCGATTGCAAATACTGTGTACATGCTATCTTCCCTGGTGAACTATGACATCATCCGCCAGGCGGCCAGGGATGCGCTTTTACGGATGGAGATTGAGGGCGGGCTTACGTCAGACGGATTATACGCACTGGAGGGTTATCTACAGTCAAAGGGGCTGGATATGGACAGAGTCCATATTGACTACACTCCGTATCCGGTGGAATACGGGGATGAGGTCAGAATAAAAATAAGTTACGGCTATACGAAAAAAAGATATATCATCGGCCTGGGGGGAATAAAGCGAATTGATGAAAATGCGACGATGGTCTACGGCCCTCTGTTTTCGGTCAGTAAGAAGTATGAAAGATAAAAGGGGGTCCGGTTCTCTCATATTGGGTCTTCTTTTTTTGATACCGTTTTTTGTCTTCAGTGTTTTTTTGATTGAGAGTAAGTATCTGTATACGACCAGGGCTGTAGCCGATGATGCTGTGGTGGCGGCGGGTCTGGCGGCTCTGAAAAGCAACAACCCCTATGATGCGGCATATGGGGAATACGTGCTTGATCCCTCAGCTGCCAGGATAACTTTTGATGAATACTTAAAAAAGAATATGAAGCTGGACGATGCATTTAACCCTCTGCCGGGAAGTGTGGCCGCCGGGACGGTAAGAATTGATGAATTCCGGGTATACAATCCCGGTGATTATCCTGCTACATGCCCCTGGGGAGTGTCCATAAATCGAACGGCAATCCACGTGGTTGTGAGATTCCAGGTGAAAAGACCTGCATTGACGGGGCTTTTCGGGGAAACGGTGAACGTAACAATCCACCGGGATGTGGACAATTTCTATAGGTTGGAGGAATGATGAATGCCTTTTTACAACAGAAGAAGGATCGTATTGTTGACTGTGAGTCTGATTCTGGCAGCCGGTATTACTTTTTTTGAGTATACATATTTCAGCAGTATGGCTAAGAAGGAACAGACGGTTCGGGTCGTCGTTGCAGGTTCAAATATCTCTGCCGGGTCCAGAATCGACGGTATGGAGAGCGTGAAAGACATACCCGCATCGGCGTATGTTAAAGACATGTTGAGGGCCGACCGGCCTGTTTCCGGTTTTGCAAAGGTGGATATATCTCAGGGGTCATATATTCTCCGGAGTATGATTTCAGAATCAAAGGTCCCGGTCGTAAAGGATGGTATGAGAAGGGTTACCATCGGAGTCAACCTGGTGTCGGCCCTGGCAGGGAGGATTAAAGCCGGGGATTATGTGGATGTGGGTTATATCCCCGGGAAGGAGACGAAAGAAGGGAGCGGGCAGCCGGCGGTGATAGCTTCCGGCGTCCAGATTTACAATATCGTCAACAAAAACGCGGCGGATACGGACAGGCCGAAAGGCGAAAAAGATAACCAATATGATAATGATTCAGTCATCCCGGCAGCGGTGACTTTGATAGTCACGCCGGAGCAGGCGGTGACAATCAAGGACCTGGAAAGCAGGGGAAGTCTATTTTTAATGGGGTACTAATTTTATGCGAAGGAGGATTTTAAAATGCAGACGGTAAAAGATAAATGCTGCGGCACGTGCAAATTTCTGGAGTCAAGGCCGGGGAAATATAATCTTCAGGAAACATACTGCAGGCTGGACGGAAAAGTTCGATATAGGAACGATATGGCGGACTGTATAGGCTGGAAGGAACGAAAAACATGAAATGTCACTATTGTGAAAAAGAAATTATGCGAGGAGCTATCAAAGTATGTAACATGTGTTTTTGCGATATACGATGTGAAGTCTTTCATGCACTGGATATATATCCCGATCTTGCAAATGATTTAAGAAAGGTGTATCCGGAATTAGTTAAAGAGTGGGAGGAACAATAATGAGCGAAGAAGACATTAACGTCAGAATATCGAAGCAGGTGGCGGCATACAGAGAAGCATATACGGGAACAGCAAGAGCGCGGAGGGCAGAGCGCTGGAGGCGTATAAGCAGCAGATGAGCAAGTGTGTCCGTCGAATCTTCAAATTTCTGGTGGAGAAAAGAAGATTTAAGAATGTTCAGCAGCGGCGATGAATGCAGAAGGAGGCGATTGAATTGCTGATAGATCCCACGCCTATGAGCAGGAAAGCTCCGCTTCCACACAACTGGAAGCCAAGGCAGTCAATGAGCCGGTATCCGTTTTATTTGAGCATTTTTTACTCAGACAGGCGCATTTACAATCCCCATTCTGATATAATCAAGCTAAATTGGAATAAAGAGGAAGACTTCATGGGCCGAAAAGAGCGGAAGGAGTGAAGGCTATGAACATAGAAGAACTAATTAATAGTATAAAGAGTCTTGTTGAGCAAGGCACCTTTGCGGTTCTTGCAGTATTGACCAAAGAAGGTGATGTGATACTCAGACCCATCGGTGGAAGATGGGATGCCGGAATCGTCGATGCTGTAAAGGAAATGGCTGAAAAATACCCTGGATGTAAAATGCGGCTTTTTGAGCAGAACTACGATGACTGGGAAAGATACTTTCGGGGGATCATATCAAAAAATCAATTGCTTTAATTTTTGCAGGGATAGGCAAGGCGGTAGAGAATATATTAATTAATTATAAAATCTGCGTATATATTGAATAAATGGAGGTCTTTATGTCTTTTGATAATTCCTTTTCCTCTAAAGAGCCAGAACTTCGTACTGTCAGGGTTGCTGATATTGTCGAGTTTCCTACAGAATTAGGGAATAGATGCCTTCTTTTGCATGAGCTTGGCTTAAACGCTTACTTGAATACCGAGGAGGAACTTTTTAGTGCTCTTACTGAGAGTGCACGGCATTCCGAGTATTTAAATATCTGTCTGCAGCACAGCCGCTGCCGGGCTTTTTGGAATATGTTTAAAAAAGGGATTACTCCGTTCAATGAGCGTGATCCTATACGGCTCATAGAACATGGGGGCCGTTATTGGGTAATTGAAGGCAAACATCGCGTCTGTCTGGCGAAGAGGGCTGGAGTAGAGAGCTTGGAAGCCTATATTTGGCCCCTTCAAGAAGATATGGAATCTTTGTTGTCTCCTGAAGGAAATCCGGGGCACTTTCAGTTTCATTATTCGTTAACTTTAGGGAATCGTCAGCAAGCCCAGGGGGAAGCAGCCATTTTATGGGTGAGCAGTCCGCATGGAATTCCGCTTACCAGGTTTGATTTTTCGCCTGTCTTGCTTGATGCAAGACAGGATACAGAAGAAAAGCTTATTACGCTTTTTCCGGGGCTTATATATCGTGTTTCCGTGACTATTATGACTAAAAGATTAGGTATATTTCAACGTCGTGAGTTATTATCAGTGAAGTCAGAAGTTTTTATCGAACCAAATCATAAAAAAACAAAGATTTGGCTTTTAAAGGTACCTGCTGAGGAAGCTCTATCGTTACGTCCGGCAGGCCTTCTTCCGCTGACTACTGTGTATCGTTTTGGGTGTTGGCGTCAACACCACTTAAATCGTTTATCTCGCACTTGCTTCGGTGCTTTTTAAGTTATATCCTTCGCAGGATATTGAGTAAATTATCTGCAAATGATACAATAAACTCGAGTAATGAATGATTACGAGAAGGCGTTATATATGGAATCAATTCAATCAAAAGAAGAAAGAATTTCCAAAAGAAAGCAGTGTCTGGAAAAAGAACTGTACAGAATTGTTTCCATCTTGATTGAAAAATATGATCCATTAAAGATTATACTTTTTGGATCACTGGCAACAGGTAAAACCGATGAATATAGCGATATAGACTTGGTTGTAATTAAAAATACTACCAAAAATTTCTATGACCGACTTGAGGAAACAGTAGATTTACTCCAGGAAAATGTTGATACCGATATAATTATATATACTCCTGAAGAGGCCAAAGAATTAGAAGAGAGCGATATGTTTTTTAGAGAGGAAGTAATAAAGAAAGGGAGGGTGCTTTATGAATACATCTGTTCAGTCTAAAGAAGATAAGATCGCAGAGAGAAAAAAGTTCCTTGAAAAAGAATTAGATAGAACAGTTTCGGCCTTAATTGAAAAATATAATCCTTTAAAAATCATACTTTTTGGGTCCCTTGCAACGGGCGACATCCATGAGTATAGTGATATAGACTTGGTTGTAATTAAAAATACTACTAAGAACTTTTATGATAGGCTTGAGGAGACAGTAGATTTACTACAAAAAAATGTTGGCACCGATATAATCGTATATACTCCTGAAGAAGCAAAAGAATTAGAAAAGGACGATATGTTTTTTAGAGAGGAAGTAATAAAGAAGGGTAAGGTGCTTTATGAAGCAAAATAAATGGGTAAATTTTTTCTTAGATGATATCAAAGCCGCAAATATCATGCTAAGAGAAGAGCTGTATAACCATACATGCTTTTTTGCCCATCAAGCTACAGAAAAGGCTTTAAAAGGTTTTCTTGAGGAAAATAAAGTAAATCCTCCTAAGGAACATGATCTTATTGATCTAACAAAACGCTGTCAGAAAATAGATAATAATTTTTCCAATATATTATCAAAGGTAGATTTCTTAAACCAATTTTATATACCATCACGCTATCCCACAGCTTTCATTGGTTCATCATCCAGTGGAATGCCGAGCAAAAACCAGGCAGAGAAAGCCCTTGGATATGCGAAAGAAATAACCGACTACTGCCTTAATGCCATCCGGCAAAAGGCTGCTGAAAAAGAAGAAAAGCAGGAAATACATAATGAAAACCGCCAGGTTAAAAAGAAGGATATTGACAGAGGCTTTGACAGGTAACGGTCATATAAAAACAACAACCCGCCGCAAAGCGGAATTATGCAGCTTTGCATCGAGCCTTCGGCACCATGCAAAGCTTTTATTATACCTTTTCGGGGCCGGAGCACCATTGCCCCGGGCGGGTCAATCGTGCTCGTTTTGAAAGCTGGACCGCCTCACGGCCTGAAAGATTTTAAATGGCGGCAGGGCTTTACGTCAAGGGGTTCGCTTCGCCGCCGTGAGCATAAGGAATATAATGTCTTGGGTATGCAGCGAAGAAGAAGTAATGAAATTTCTTTCAGACATGACTTCCATCCTTAATAACGGTAATGAAAATACCAGCCTATACATAGTAAAAGAGAATAATCCAGGTGATAAAACCAATAAATTTATGATTGAGTATAATGTAACAAGAAAAATAATATATCAGGAGCTGCTCAAATTAGACATAACGAACTATTCATATACAGATTATGACGATAATCCTAAATTTAAAGGAGAGATGATATGGGTGTTTGGCCAAATGTTTGGAAGTATTGAGGTTTATATTAAACTGAAACTGAGACAAAAGGTTATATGTCTTTCTTTTCATGAAAAGGAATATGATTTACAATACCCATACTTATGAAATGGGTAAACGGAGGTGATAAAAATGAAAAATTACTGCTACTACTGTGATAAAGAAGTGGAATATGAAGTAAAAGAAAAAGATGTTATTGTTTCTATTAAGGGCGTTGATGTGGCTTATAAGGCTAAAATAGCTTTTTGTGAAGTCTGCGGAAATGAAATAGATGTTCCGGATTTGGAAGAACAAAATATAAAAACGGCTAATACCGAATATAGAAAAAAAGCCGGTCTTATTACCAGGGAAGAAATTGAGAATATATTAAATACGTATAACATCGGCAAAAAACCGCTGGCCAGGCTGTTAGGTTGGGGTGAAGTTACGATAGAAAGATACCTCAACGGTATCACACCATTGAAGATTTACAGCGATGAATTGAAAAAACTACAAAACCCTGCTTATATGAAAAAAGTCTATGAGTCAAATAAAGAGGTTCTAACTGATAGTGCAAGAAGAAAAATTGAAGCGGCTTTAGAGCGGTGTTTAAAATTTAAAGAAAAACGTACTGTAGACGTATTTAATGTTGCTGATTTTTTTCTATCTAAAGTGGATGTAGAGGCAGGTAGTTCTATTACACCGTTAAAGTTACAAAAGCTTATATATTATGCCCAGGGCTGGCATATGGCGTTTTTTGATAAACCTCTATTTGATTCCGAACTTCAAGCATGGATACATGGTCCGGTTTCACCGGAAGTTTATTATAAGTACCAAAATTATAAGTATAACGAGATAGAAAAGGTTGATTTTGATTACTCCTCTGTTTTTGACGCCGAACAAATACAATTGTTAAATAAAATTTATGACGTATATGGGGTTTTTGATGCAATTTTATTAAGAGAGATGACGCATAAAGACAAACCATGGAAAAAAGCAAGAAAAGGTCATGCTCCGGACCAACAATTAAACGAAATAATTTTAAAAGATAGTATAAGGGATTATTTTAAAGAAATAAAAGAACTCTTTGATATAAACGAAATTGCTGATATTAAAAAGAGTCTAAGGCTTTATGAGGATATTATATATGAGAAATAAAAATAGCAAATAAACTCAAAGATGAACACAAAAATATAGCTTTGCATCGTGCCATCGGAGGCCTCCGGCACCATGCAAAGCTTTTATTATACTTTTTTTCTCGGGCCGGAGCACCATTGCCCCGGGCGGGTCAATCGTGCTCGTTTTGAAAGCTGGACCGCCTCACGGCCTGAAAGATTTTAAATGCCGGCAGGGCTTTACGTCAAGGGGTTCGCTTTCGCCGCCGTGAGCATAAACGGCCTGCGCCCCGGAGGGTCCCCTCCAATTATCCCTCCCGGCGCCCCTTGACTCCGCCCGCCGGCTTTTGTTCGGCAGCTAAGCCGTGAGGCGGCTCCCGGCAGGGACGGGGCTCGGAGGTGCGGACAATGAAAAGAGGTCAGGTGCATGAAGGTAGTTTCAGCCGTAATAAAAGGCCGCAATAAAAAATTTTATAAAATTGTGATATAATAAACTAATAAAGGGAGGAAAGGTTGTGAGTAAAAGAGACAAGTTAATAAAGAAAATGAGAGAAAATCCAAAAGGAATAAGGTTTGAAGAACTCGATAACCTACTGGTTGGTATAGGTTTTGACAGAAGACAGCCACGCAAAGGTTCGAGTCATTATATTTATAGAATGGGCCCATATAAACTTGTCATAAAGCGAGAAAACCCTGTTAAGCCTGTTTACATAAAAGAAGCTATAGAAATAATAGATTTGATAGAGAAAGGAGAGAATCTGAATGAGTAGAAAGGATCTGGAATACTATCTTAATCTAAAATATCCCTTTATCGTCCGTCCTTTGACTGAAGAAGAAGGCGTAGGTTATGCAGTAGAATTCCCGGATCTTCCTTTCTGCATAGGAACCGGAGATACAATTGAAGAAGCCATAGAAGATGCGCAGAAAGCCAAAGCCGCATGGTTGGAAGTTTCCTATGAGGACGGCGATGAAATTCCGGAACCGGGAGACTCTAAAAAAGCTGTAAAAATACCTGGGGACTTATATCGTGCTATGGAAAATAGAGCAAAAAGAGAAGGGAAAACCGTAAATGAATATGTTGAGGAGATTTTAAAAAAGGTGGTTTAAAGTTAAACTCAGAAAAATCAATGTTAAAGGAGGATTTTTAATGCGAAAAGTTGTAGTCTTATTACTCGTGGCCTTGCTGGTGCTGTATGTAGCAGCCCCGGTGCTGGCAGAGCAGGAGATTACTCCCGATAAGGCCTTTGATAAAGAAGCTCTGTTGAGGAAATTCACATACAACGGCAAGGAATATGATGATCTGGTACTGGTCATACAAGGCACGGAAGGAATTTATGCTTATTACCTTTCAGAGTTCCTGGAGTGGCGACTTGAAAGCGGTGTAGTTTACGATTTGGATGATGAAAAAGTACGTGATTTTGTTATAAAAAATTTTTTGTCATGGGAAACAACGGGCTTCTGGATGTATCCGTCAGTGGAAATCATATCCCTGAACGGTGAACCCTGGCAGCTCACGGAGTATGCCGAATACATAAAAGAAACGGTCCATAACGACTTAAATCCGGGAGACCTGCTCTACGACAAAAACGGCGAGGCGTGGAAGTACTTTTGCAACCCAAAATACAACGGAGTGGCCAGTATTTTACTTAAGGGCAAAACCTCTCTATCCTTTCCCGTTCTCTGGGAAGATAAGATTTCCATGTATAACCCGCTAAACGGCGGCAAGCCGGTTAAAATAGAGACGGACGAGGAAGAAACCAAAAACGACGGGCAACAAAGTGTTCCGGACTTCAAAGACGGCGCGGTTTTGAAAGTGGGAAACCCGAAAGTCACCATCATTAAAAACGGGATTACCAAAGTCAACACGCTCTCGGTGGCCCCGCTGGCCCCAGGAGGCCGGACCCTGGTGCCCATACGCGGCGTCATTGACGAATTCGGCTACGACCTCGGCTTTAATTCGAGTAAAAATATTGTAACCGTAACTTCCGGCGGTCATAAAATTGAATTACCCGTAAATTCCAAAAAGGCTTATATAGACGGAAAAGAAGTCATTTTAGACCAGCCGGTGATAATCAAAAACGGGCGCACTCTCATACCACTCAGGTTTATAGCCGAGAATACCGGTTTTGATGTTACATATGAAGACGGGACCATAAATCTAATAAAGACGAAATAAGACCCTTTCTAAAAGGGGTCTTTTTTTATTGGGAGGGATAAGATGCCGAAGAAAGCAATTACGGCCATCCTGATAGTATTAATGCTTGTCGGGATTTTTCCACCGTCATTCGTACAGCAGTCCAGGGTCTATGCGGCAACAATCAGCGACCCCAAAGACATAAACCCGCCTGCAGGGGCTAAGTTAACTGTTGGTAATAGCTCTGATTGGTATTCTGCAGGCTTTTGGAAAATATATGTGGACGGCAAACTAACCGGCGACGATCTGTGCGTTATCGACCACCAGGAACTGTCACGTACAGGTAATTTGTGGAATATGCTTCACAAGAACACCATAAACGCATGGCTTGACGCATTTACCCCGGTCCCCAGCCCCACTGGGTATTACTCCGGTGCAACATTTTCTAAGGCGTTAGAAAGCTATAATTCGGGATATATTAAAACAATAATTTATAACAACAAGTCATCTCAGAGGCTTCATATAAGAAAACTCGGGGATCTGGCGGGTGTGGCCGGCATAACTTACGACGAAGACAAAAAGGAGGTCTATGTCCGGACAACGCAATTCCCCACCGGCGGCATTTCCTTTCCGTCGGGGGTCAAAGAAGGCGACAATATTACCTTCCAGCTGCGGGGCACGGCCTATGCCAATATTGAAACAAAAACGATTGGTTATGAATTTTACATTGACGGAAAAAAGGTTGCCTCAAACACAGTGTCCAAGACTTCCTTCAGCGACTCCGTATCCAAGGCTCTGACCGCCGGGAGCCACAGTCTGGTGTTAAAGGTGACAGACGGCGTGGGCAGGACCACGACGTATACAAAATCCATCACGGTCCAGGCAGGGTCTTCACCGCCGCCGCCCGCGGGGAATATAAATGCCGATTTGAAAATGACTCTTAATCCTCCTAAATTACAAACAGGCACCAAGGGGGATATAAATGTTTCTCTTGATGCGACAGGTTGTACATCATCCGGCAGCGGGCCTTTTGCATACAGATGGTGGGTAAAGTTAAACGGAACGTATATTACACCGGCGGACGGCGTTAATCCCGGTGACGGAAGTCCGTATTACTCCACTGTTGCTAAAAATGCTAAGCCCGGAGATGTAATTTGGGCCAAAGTAAAAGCATACGACTACAGCATAAACAAATATAGCGAGGCCGAAACGCAAAAGACGGTTTTAGAAGAAGGAGAAACCCCGCCGGATGAACCGCCTCCCCCGCCGCCTGTGCCTCCGGAGCCGGAAAACAAACCACCGGTGGCCAGATTTACAATGCCGTCCAGGACCGGCCAGGGGACTACGGTGGATGTAAAAAACAGATCTTATGACCCCGATGGTGAGATCATAGACGTTGAATGGGATATATCTCCTTCAACCGGGGCCGACGACAGCCTGGGTTTTGACGGCGGGACTATCACTTTCAGCAAGACGGGGACATACGAAGTTACATTGACGGTCACCGACGACCGCGGCGACAGTGACAGCATTACAAAAGAGATAGAAGTCACCAACGACCCGCCGGAGGCGGTCATATCGGCTCCGGATGAGGTTATTCAGGGCGATGATGTTGCTATACGTTCGAAGTCATATGATCCTGACGGTGAAATAGCCTCTACGGAATGGAATATATCTCCCGCTGATGGTGTCATGGGAACACTGGAAGGTGACAGCAGTACAATATATTTTGATAAAGTAGGGGAATATAAGATAACTCTGACGGTTGAAGATGAATTCGGCCTTTCAGACACCGCGGAAAAGACCATTACGGTCAAACCCGCCGTACCCAGGGCGTTTTTTGACTATACCGGCACACTGAAAGAAAACCGTAAAATTGTCCTGGACGCATCCCAGAGCAGCAGTTCGGAAAGATACCCGATATTGTGGGACAGGACTGAATGGCAGATATTACCCCCTGCCGGAGGGTCCACAGATGACATTAAGGTTGTTACTTCGTTTGATATGCAGAAAAGGACGGTACTTTTCAAGAAAGCCGGGGACTATACCGTCAGGGTTAGGGTAACGAATGCGGCTAACAATACCTCGGAGTGGTACGAAAAAGTCCTCACCATATATCCCGACCTGCCGCCGGTTGCCGATTTCTACGTATATAAGACGGTTTTACGCAACCCCGACGATGGAAACTACGCCGGCATCCAGCTTTTTGACATAAGCTATTCCCCCGATGGGGACACGATAAATTCGCGGATATGGAAGTATAAGTATGACAGCGACAATGACGGGAGTTTCGACGACGAAAGCTGGGTTATCCTCGACGGCGGGAACAACCTGTCACCGATACTAAAGACAAAGAATGTAGGGAAATATCTTTTTGAATTGAGTGTAAAGGAAGGGTTCGGAGAAGAGACCATTCCGGAGTTTATATCCCCGTCAGACTACAAAACCAGGGATACTTCGGATAAGACGATAAACGATAAGATATGCGAAGTCATAAACCTTCGGCCCGTAGTAGATTTTGAAGTGCTGAAAAAGCCCAAGGTAGATATAGTGTTTACAGTAGGGAAAGCAGATTCGAGTAAGACTCAAAACTTAAACAGTAAGATAAACAGCATCATTCAGACTAAACTTGCCGCGAAAAATATAGATGCACGCATAGAGGCGATAGAAACGGCAACAACTTCTACTCAGACACAAGATCCATCCGCGATTTTTTCGAATTGGGTGAGTTTCTACGTTGGAGGTTCCGGAACACCACCTTCAAACGCATGGAGTTACGACAGCAGCTTAAATGCCGTCGTATGCAGTATCGGCAGCAGACCTGCGGTTGGCTGGTATAACCCAAATGCTTTTTCTACGAAAGACTTGACTGTGAACTATAAGCTTGGGATACGCAATGACGCTACAGCATTTACACACGGGGAAATGGGATTCATGTTCCGGATGAAGGATGTAAACAACTACTACGTATACATTATAGACAACCACAGTGCCTGCGGCAATGTGCGCTATGATCAGAGAAGCGTACTCGCAAAAGTGGTCGACGGAAGCTTCCAGGTGATAAAAACCGGCAAGTCTTTCCCGTATTTCTATCGCGGGCAGACGTGGAACGTAAGGATAGAGGTCAAGGGCAACAACATCAAGATATACAGAGATGGCGGCCTTGACATTGAATGGACGGACACGGGTTCCAATTACTACAGCCAGGGAAGTTACGGATTTTATGTATGGGACCAGCCCAGCGCTTATTATAAAGATATACAAATAACCACCGAAAACATAAAGACACTGGATGAGGCCCTTAAAACCACCACCTGGCGGGATAATTCAGTTAGATTTGTGGTGAATATAAGCGATATAGAACTGCCGGAACTGAGCGATTCAACCAAACTTGCCAATATACTTTCAAACATGCTATCGAACGGCATATATTTCATCGGCCTGGGCACCGATACCAATAAAGCCCAATACCAGACCTTCATATCAAGGAATGATGGTAAAGGGGCGTTCTACTACAACGCAAACATGAATACAGCTCTCAATCAGACGGCGGATTATATTATCAGCATAATCCAGGCCATGCCTAAAACAATAGACCAGTATGTGTTACTGGGTGAGCAGGTAACATACAACACATATTACAGCGACCCTGAAAACGATCCGAAATACACCGAACGATGGAAATATACTCATAACCCGAACTACTTCGAAAACAGTCTTGGCCTTGCATCCTTTTCCGGGCAGTATATATCAGGGCCTGTTACTGTGTTTGATAAGGTGGGTAAATATGATGTTATCTTCCAGGCAAGGGACAATCCCAAAAATGACATTCGATTTGACAACTACCGTCTCTGGAGCTATATGCCGCTTAATAAATTAGTTCTTTACGTTCATAGAAAGCCTATAGCTCAATACGTTGTTTCAATGACTCCCGTAAATAACATTGTAACAAAAACTTATCAACAGCAGGATATTGATTTTTCAGGCGAAGGCGGCCACACCGCATATTGGGACCCTGTGTTTACGGCTCCGTCCGGCGAAGAGATAAAGACGATCGAATTTAAGACGGCACCGGCTTATGATGACCGTTACGAGCAGCAGCAAGTTACGGGATATAAAAACGGAACATGGTACGTCATAAAGGATTACCAAGACATTCATGGAAATTATTCGGGCGCTGTATCGGACGTAATTGATGTGACCGGTCAGGGGTTTACTCAAATACAATTTTACTTCGTAATGCATGACTCATCGGACTCCGCATCCGGCAGTCCGGACGGCTCTTACTATAAAATAACGACAACAGCAGGCGGGATAACGTCATATAATGTTACTCTGACGAGTATTTCATATGACCTGGATCATCAATCTGAACCGGCTAAGGGAATCGTTCAAGAAGAGTGGAAATGGAAGGAGGCAACCGCTACTTCCTGGAACACCGGAAAGCCCAGCACTCTGGCATTAAATAAAAACTATTTAGTTTGGCTCAGGGTAAAAGACAAGGAAGGTGCCTGGAGCGATCCCTACGTAAAAACTCTTTCTACAATGAATGAAAACCTGCCGCCGGTGGCCCAGTTTACTGTAAATCCATCCACTCAGGTTATATATAAGCCCATAACCATAACCGACCAGAGCTACGATCCGAACGGTGATCCGATTGCGGAGTGGAAATGGCGGGTGAAAAAGCCCGATGGAAGCTGGGTTAACTACGGTGGGACAAAACCAACAAATATAACCTCTTTAGGCATCGGAACTTATACAATAGAGCTGACTGTGAGAGATAATCCAAGGGTAGGAACGCCGCTATGGTCTGAGCCTTATACTCAGACTGTAACGGTCATACCGGAAAATAACAAACCTATAGCTCGCTTTACAATAGGACCGAATCCAATAATATCCGATGAACCATATAATCTGAATGATACATCTTATGATCCCGACGGTGACCCAATCGTGGCCAGGGAATGGAAGGTCCAAAAGCCTGACGGAAGCTGGGTAACGGTAAATGATTGGAAAAGCACTTTTGAAGAAATGGGCTTTGATGATGGAACATACAAGATACAGCTTCGGGTGCTGGACGATCCCACCAAAAGACATCCTGCTCTGACGCCGATGTGGAGCGATCCGTATACGGTGGCGGTCCAGGTGGAAGGGAAACTGATCGTTATTGGGGATTCGGGCAAAAACGTATATGCTGCGGGCCAGGCTCTGTTGCTTAATGCCAGGACCGAAGGGAAGGCATTTAAAGTTGAAGCTCAAATGTGGTATCCGCATAATGAATATACTTCAACGAATGTAACCACACTTAAACCGGATTCTGCCTTAACGGACCCTCCCCAGAATGTGATGACCTGGCACAGCCGGATGGAAAGGGGAGACAGGGATATTATCGTCATAATCCCCATGAAGACTGCCGACGGCACGTATCCGGTGAAGTTTACGGCGTACAAAAGAAAGAGTGACGGAAGTGTAAAAACTGCCGAAGACACCATATACGTCAAGGTAAAGGGAACCATATATGACTATAGTCACTCGGAGATAATCGGGAAATAAAAAGGCAACAACAACCCGCCGAAAGGCGGAATAAGTCCCCGGCCTTCGGGCCGGGGAAAAGCTTATCTTTCAAAATAGACAAGTATCAGAAAAAATATTATAATGGAGGCGAAGATATGAACTGGGAGAGGATTTTAATGGATGCAATTATAGCAGGTATTTTTGGGGTTATTGTAGCGCTCTTAAGCAATATATTTATAGACTTGAGAGGGTATAAAAAAATAGACAGCAAAATAGGCGCTCTAGACAATACGACGTTGAGTGGGCAGCATAAAAAAATTGTAGGGCTTATCAACGAACGGCACAATAGCATCAAGGAAGTGCTAAGTGAAAAGACGGGCTCAATCTTGGTTAAAGTGGAAAATATCAATGCAATTCTAAATAAAAACGAAGGAAGATATGAAAGTCTGAATCTGGACCAGAAGGAAATCAGAAACCATGTCTTAAAACTTGTAAATAACTGGGAAGAACTTATTAAAGAAAATCAGGAGTTGAAACAGGTAGTAAGAGAATTAAAAAAGGAGAACGATAAACTCAAAGCGCGGATTAAAGAACTTGAGTATGAAGAAGAGCGTGAAAGGTGAACGCTCTTTTTTGGTATGGCTCTAAAAACGGTATAAGGAAGTGAATAAAATGCCATATAACAAACGTGGTTATCGATACTGGCTATCTCTTGGAGAATATAGAAAATTGTATCCGAACGATTTTATCTTTTATCCTATACCCGACTATAGAAAGGATTCAAGTATATGCAAATGGTGTGGAAGGCCACTCAAAAACAAAAGGCAGTCCAGTTTATGTTCAAAGGACTGTAGAGTGAGTTTTAAAAACTTAACTGTATGGCACCGCGGTATTGCACCCTTGCCATACAGGATACTTTGCAGAGATAACTTCACTTGTCAGGATTGTGGACGGTTTTTGGCCTATAGAAACCAGTACGGGATGTATATACCCGTAGGAGTAGACCTTGAAGTGCATCATATAATACCTGTATGTGAAGGGGGAACAGATCATCAAAACAATCTAAAAACATTATGTCGCGAATGTCATTTAAAAAAGCATAGCATAAATCTTGTGAAGGGGGTTTTGCTATAGTATATCTACCTGTCGTAGCAGTGCTCGGATGCCTGAGCTATGTTGACATTAAAAAGAGGGAAGTGCCGGATCTTGCGGTACTGGCCCTCTTTTTATATTCCCTTTTTATCGTAAAAGATTTAAAAGCTTCATTTATCATGGGAGGAAGCATCTTTATCATTCAACTGCTGCTGGCCGTTGTAACCAACGGCGGTGTGGGCGGCGGGGATATTAAGCTATTTTCTGTTGTGGCGTTTCTTTTAGGAAACGATTTATACCTTTTGGCCTTGCCTATGGCGATACTTATGGCTGGAACAACGCTGTATTGTTTAATCACTAAGAAAGGCTTGCGGTATTCGGTGCCTTTTGCGCCGTATATCTTTATTTCATTTCTATTTTACTGGGGGTGGATTCTTGAAAGATCATTTTAAATACTTTGTGACATTCTGTTTTCATAGAAGTCTGTATATGATTGATGTGATGCGGGGCTACTGCGACGGTAAATGTGACTCATGCGGGAAGTGTAAGAACAGTACTATAATCAAACCTGTTGATAAAGATAAAATAGATTTTTTCGAGGAATACCTTATTAATCATCAGTTCAGAGTGGCTGAGGTTTGTTTAAAAGCGGCTGATTTTCTCGGATTAAGCAGGGAGAAAACCAATTTATTGGTTCAGTGTGCTTTATTACATGACGTGGGTAAATTTTTTATCCCTGAAGAGTTGTTGATGAAAAAAGGTCCATTGACGGAAGAAGAATACGAAGATGTCAAAAAACATGTGGAGCTTGGAGTTTTTTATCTTGAACAGAAGCATTTTAATGAGGAATTGGTGAAAATTATAAAACATCATCATGAGCGTTTTGACGGGGCCGGGTATCCCGACGGTCTTTCGGGCGATAGAATACCGTATCTTTCGCGAATACTGGCGGTTTGCGATGCTTTTGACGCCATGACTTGCGGCAGGCATTATAAAAAGCCCGTAAACAAAGAAACGGCAATTAGAGAACTTTTAATGAGTTCAGGGAGTCAATTTGACCCAGAAATAGCGGATGCTTTTATTTCTCAGTTTGTGAAAAAGGAGGTCGTATAGCAATGTTTAAGATAGGACTTGATTTGGGATACGGTTATGTAAAAGGGGTAAATGAGGCGGGAAAGGGAGTTGTTTTCCCTTCTCTGGTTTCCGCCGCCTACGACAGGCCGCTTTCGGCCCTGTTCGGCGGGCAAAAGGAAAATCCGATAAGCAACATGCATCTGGTTATTACCAATGGGGATAAAGAGGAGTACTTCGTCGGCGAGCTGGCCCGACGGGAGGGGCACAATGTTTCTTATGCCTTTGACGAAGACAAGATCAATCACCCGTCCACAAAGGCGCTGCTGGCAGCGGCCTCGATTTTGCTGTTCCCGGAGGAGGGCACGCCGGTACACCTGGTAACGGGTCTGCCGCTGGAACAGTTCGTAAATCAAAAGGCTGAATTTGAAGACATGCTGAAGAACTTCAAGATTATTGCAAGCTTCAAAGGAGACCAGAAAGTTAAGATCATAAAGTTCGCCAGGGTGACTGTATTCCCCCAGGCCGCCGGGGCCGTATACGGCGCCATATTGGACAACATACAGAAATACTTAATTCCGGGCAGCTACATCGGCCTTATAGACGTGGGATTCAAAACAACGGACTTTATTGCTTTCATTGCAGAAGACAAGCTGGTAATCCGGGAGGATCTCTCCGGCACCATAAATGTCGGCATGGCCGCTGTAAACTCTGCCGCGGATAAGTTGTTCACCCAGAAGACAGGCTCCAAGCTGGACATACCCGAGCTGATGAGATTGATTAACACCGGAAAGATATTTTACAAGGGCAGGGAATTGGATTTTTCCCGAGAGCTTGCCACTGTAAAAGCGGAAATATCTAGGGTTATAAAGGACAGGATAAAATCGGCCTGGGGCAGCAAGATGGATTTCTTTAACACCGTTTTTCTTGCCGGCGGCGGGGCAAAGGAGCTGCAGGTCGGTCTTTCGGACATATATGAAAAAACGATCCTGGTGGAAGATCCCCAGTTTGCCAACGCCCGGGGATTTTTAAAGGTGGCGGCGATAGAGGAAAGGAAGGTGGCCGCTTCGTGAACGGTATAGACCCCTACAGAAATGCCTGGAATCTGATGAAGCAAATGATGGACGAGTATTCCAAAGAAAAAAAGTATCTTACCAATCGAGAAATTAAGTATATCATCAGGACGTGCGAGAGGGGGATTGATGTTTATGCGGCCTTCAATCCGGATTTTAAGAAGGATTGAGGGCCTCTTTCCTTTGAGGCTTTATCATGTTAACATCTGCATCCCCGGTAATACAAGGCCTTCAGGGTGGAATTTCTGGTTTTTGTTAACATAAACAGAGCTTATAATGTTAACATTTTCCGATTTTTATTGTCTCTAAACCGCAATGTTATTGAAATTAACGGTGTTAACAAGTTTGCGTTAACAGCCGTATGCCTTGGTTTTTAAGGCTGTGCGGGTAATATTTTTGGTTTTTGTTAACATATTTTAGATTTATCTTGTTAACATCTTTTGCAATTTGGGTTCTTAAATCCGCATGGATTCTGGTTTTAGCGTGTTAACAGCTTCTTGTTAACAGCTACAAGCATTGCAATATAAAGCTTTTGTGACAGTATTTTTGTTTTTTGTTAACAATTTTAAAATTTACTTGTTAACACTTTTCCGGTTTAGAAGCTTCAAACCTGCATTGTTACTGCAACAGCCATGTTAACACGTTTGTGTTAACAACGGAAAGCCTTGATTTTAAAGGCTTAAAAGGCAGTATAACTGAATTTTGTTAACATGTGAGTTATTATATTGTTAACATTTTTATAATTCATGCACGATAAACCCGCATTACTGCTGGTTTTAACAATGTTAACGGCGCATGTTAACACATATATTTTTTATCATGATGTAATCCTTGTCATATAAGGGTTTGATCATGTTAACGGGAGATGAAATTAATGAGCAAGACTTACGGCTTTAGGCTGGGAGAAAATGACGGCGATCTTGAAAAGATATTAGAACCCATGACGGGAAGGGATAGAAGTTTTTACATCAAGACGGCCATCAGGTTTTATGCCGCCTGCGGAGAAAAAATAGACAGCATGGCCGCCGAAATAAAACAAATCCACGCGCTTCTGGAAAGCGGCAGTCTTCCGGCTGCTAAAAAAGGCAAAAGACCTTCGCCGGAAGGTCCCGAAGAAACACCGAAAAATCCTGGCATTGATGCGGAGGAAATAATCCGGGAAAGCATTATGGATATCATTAACTGGGGGAAATAAATCCTTAGACCAGCTAAAAAAAGTCAAGTAGCAAAGCAAAACAATTTCAATCAAAAAAAGACAATATTAAACCAAAGCCAACAAAAAGACGAACATTGGCCTTTGAAAAACCAACAATATTCACTTTCACCAAAAATTTATACAGACATCTTTAATGGACTTAACCTTGCTTCTTCAAAAGCTTTTAAATGCTCTTCAGGGGTAATTAACCTGAAAGGCTTTTCATCCCTCAACACAGCAAAAATATACCTTACAAGCTTATGCATAACAGCCACAAGGGCAACATTTTTGGGCTTTGATTGAATTTTACCCTCATAATAGTCAACCAGTACAGGATTAAAATAATCACCATTTCTCTTTTTTCTGATAGACGCAAGAGCGGCCGTATAAAGCACCCTTCTGAGAAAAGGAGAACCACGCTTAGAGATCTTAACCTGAGAGCCCTTAAATTTACCCGATTGAACGACAGCAGGGTCTATACCACAAAAAGCAACAAGCTTTTTAGGGCTTTTGAAATTGCAGAAATCCCGTATCTCAGAAACAAAACAAGCAGCAGACAAAATTCCAAACCCCGGAATAGAACCAACAAGCTTAATCTCCCTGACATTCGAAGAAAGATCCCTGATTTTACACTCAATAACCCTCAACTGCTCATTCAAAGCCCTTAAAACAGCAATATCAGCCAGAATAGCAATTTCAGCAGCAGGCGGAGCACAGCCTAAAATCAGAGCCTCTCTTGCCACATCAATCAAAGCACCATACTTCTTCAAAGCCCAATTGCGGCCCTTGCGAGAAAGTTTAGCAATATTTTCCACCAAAGTCTTCTTATCAGCCTTTAAAAGCTTATTAGGAGAAGAAAAATTCTCAAGTATGTATAAAGAAGACTCAGAAGTAATATCAGAAAACACCTTATCATAATTGGGGAAAACCTGACCTACCAAACTAACGAGGTGATTTTTATACTTCGTAAAATCATCTGACAACCTGAAATATTGACGGCAAAGGATATTTATCTCTGCCAAATCCTCTCTGGGAGGGCGAACGGGCACAGCCTCACCCAGCAAAAACAAAAGTGCAATCCTGTAAGCATCCACCTTATCATTTTTCACTTTTCTAACCTTGATATTTTTGATAGAATTGGATTGGATAGGATTTACCATCCACACATCAAGGTTAGATTGGTGAAAGAAGTGGAACAGGAGCCTGGAGTAAAACCCAGTGGCCTCCATGACCAGGATGCACTTGGAACCATACTGGTATTCCACTTCTTTCAACCTTTTTAAGGCCAAATTTAAGCCCTCCAGAGTGTGCAGCACTTTAAAAGGCTTGCCTAACTTCTTCCCATCAGGCCCTACCATGCAGAGATAACTGAAATCCTTTGAAACGTCAACTCCCACAACAATATTGTTTTTCACAAAACATCACCTCGTTTAACAGTTTTAGAAAGAGTGGAATCCATATACCACTTGAGGATACATCCTTGCAGGTGAAACGAGGATACCCCAGAGGGTCCCAACCAGCCTAATTGTATATACTCAAGGGATGGAAGATACGCTAACTCAAGGGAATAAGCCAGTGAAGGCCTCCCAGGAGGTATGTGCATCGATACCACTCTTCCATGAGTAATTATACATTAAAGCTCTCTTTAGGTCCCCCTGGGGTACCTCGAAAGTTAATATTCGGGTTTGTATAGCCTTTTATATCTAAATACATCTTACAAGGAGGTTTTTAAAATGATTAACAATGATTCTTCAGAAAAAATAGATGAGCTTTCAGATATTCTGCAGGTAGAAGGAGTAAAAGCAAAAGGTTATGGAATTATACCAAAGATTGTCATGCAGGACCCGAGGCTTACCATATCTGCCAAAGCCATTTATGCCTATATGTGTTCTTTTGCCGGAAGCGGCACAACGGCCTTTCCGTGTGTGGAAAAGATTTGTAAAGACCTTGGAATAAAGGATTATAACACTTTTAAAAAAACACCGCAATTTGCTTGAAAAGTATGGTTACATAAGAGTGGAGCAAAACAGAAAAAACGGTTTTTTTGATAAAAACGTCTACACGATTATCGATAAACCGGCTCCGGTTGAAACAGTTTCCGATGATGATGAGATTGAAAATTTGTTTTTCAAGGTGGTCGGAAGGAGAAAGGATAGTTTTATAAGGATTTTGAAAAGCAAGTTTGATCGAAAGGATATTATCAACAAGATTAGATTTTTGGAAGAGTATAAAAAGACGCATGAGGTAAAATCTCCTGAAGGCTTTATCTTTGAGGCCTTGAAAAATGGTTATGAACCTAATGAGGATTTTAATAAAATCGACATGGTTGTTTGCACTAAATGCGACGGTTTGGGATATATTTTTGATCCTGATAAGAATATAGCTTATCAATGTTATACATGCCAGGGCAAGGGCAAAATCAGCGCCGAAGCTGAAAAAGCTTGATATATAAGGATTTTTACCGTTAGTGAAATTTCCCGTAACGGGAAAAACCCGATACGGGAAATTCCCGTTACGGAAAAATTCACGTACTAAAATTAACAGTATATATTAAAATTAACAACAACAACCTTTTTTCTCAGCTACCGCTGAGGTTGTTGTTTTTTTTTAAAATTAAAAGCTTAATAAAGACGGCGGTATAAACAGATTTGCCCGAGTCTGAATACACCTGAATTGTGGCTTTGCATCGTGCCGTCGGAGGCCTCCGGCACCATGCAAAGCTTTTGATTATATTTTTTTCTCAGGTCCGGGCACCATTTCCCCTTCGGGTCAATCGTGCCCTTTTATGGAAGCAGGCTCCAGCCTCACGGCCCTGACCATTATAAACGCCGGCAGGGCTTTGAGTCAAGGGGTAAAGCTTGCGCCGCCGTGAGCATAAACGGCCTCCTCCCCGGCCCTTGCGGGCCGGGTCCCCTCCATTTATCCCTCCCGGCGCCCCTTGACTCGACCTGCCGGCATTTCTTTAGCAGTTAAGCCGTGAGGCGGTTGCAAAAAAACAACAATGGAGGGGATTGACAATGAAGAGCGTGAGAATGGTCAAAGACGGGATTGATGAGGTGAATTACAAAAAGTTTGTAGAGGCGGTTTTGAAGGATTTAAGAAGGTACAAGGAAGATGCAACGAGAAAAGATGCGGAAGATATAGCAGCCATGTACCGCCATCATTTTGCTATTTGGAAGGAGAGATGAAAAACATGAAGGGGCATCCGATGGAGTACGAGCTGAGGTTTATCGTCTGGTGCGGGATTAATGATGCGCTTAAAAAAGCAATTGAAAGGAAGGATGTGGAGGCGGCAGTGACTTTGAAGGAGGCGGTGGAATTTTATAACAGGAAGTTCATAATTTGCGGGAAGGAGCTGGAGGATCTCTTGAACGAGCTGGAATATTTAAAAAAATGATTGCAGCCTTGCGGAGGTAAATCCGATGAAGCATGTTTTGTTTTTATTCTTAAATGGACTGTGATATAATATTCTTGAAATAATCTTATGGAGGTTTTGAACATGAGCATACCGCAGGAAAAAATTTTTGAGCTGTTGAAAAAATTGCCTGATGAAGATAAAAAAGAAGCGCTGAATTTCATGGAGTATTTGTATGAAAAAAGGAAAAAAAACTTGAAAGAATTTCTTGAAAGTGTCCCGGAAGAAGATGAGGAACTATCACCGGATGAAATTGAAGCTTTAAGGCATGCTGAAAACGATACATCGGAGCCAATAGAGAAAGTCGCTAGGGAGTTAAATTTCAAATGGAAGTAGAAATTAAGAAGGAGGCAAAGAAGGCCCTAAAAGCTCTTGACGGGATAATAAGACAGCAAATCGCTGATGATATATTAAAATTAATTCATTTTCCTGAAACAGCGGGAGTTAAGAGACTAAAAGGCAAACCGATAAAATACAGGCTTCGTTCCGGTGACTGGCGCATAGTTTTCAGCGTTGACTGGGAAAAGAACAAGTTATACGTGGAATCAATCAAACATAGACGAGAGGTTTATAAATAATTTGAAATTGCGAAATCCATCCCTAAAAGGATGTGGTAAAAAATGTCTGAAACAGCAAGTAAATTAAACGATATCGTGTTGTCGTTTATTAAAGTATTGACATCGAAAGGCATAACGATCGAAAAAGTGTATTTATACGGCTCCCAGGCAAGAGGCACATCAAGGGCAGATAGCGATATAGACCTAATTATAGTGTCGCCAACGTTTTCCGGAATGCCATTTTGGAAACGATGGGAGATTATCGGAGATGCGCTGGCTGAAGTGATGGAGCCTATAGAAGCCTTAGCCTTATCACCTGAAGAATTTGAAGAGAGAAAAGAAAAAAAGGCCGGTTTTTTACACTATGTTTTAGAACAGCCGGAAACGGTTGATGTGATTTAAGGTCAAGGTGGTGATAGTGATGAGCATATTGAAAGAACAGGCTTATAAAATAATCGATCTAATCCCTGAAGATAAGATGAAAAAGGTACTTATCATACTTAAAGAATTAAAGGAAATTATAAACGATGAGATTGACGAGTTTGATTTGCAGCTTGCAAAAGAAGCTGAAGAAGCGTTAAAAAAAGGTGAATTTATATCCTTTGAGGAGGTTTTAAAGGAGGCCGGCATTAGTGAAAAAGACTTACAAGATAATATTTGAGAAAAAAAGCGGCAAAGTACTTAGCCGGCCAGACCTTGCAACAACAAAAAAGGCTTGCACAGCGATTGAAGTTATCCGACGGTGATGTAAAAACTATTAAAGGGCATGAAATCCACTGAGGGTCGGAGATTGTAGAGTTATCGGAAATAGCCGGGAAGGGATAAAATGGGGAAACTTAAGTTTAATTTTAAGATTAAAGTGGCGGTAGTCATATTTATTGTACTTGTTTTTTGTTTTTTTGCAGGTAATTATAGGTTTACTCCACTTGCAGCGGCGAAAGCTCATTTCGATGTTGGAAAGAATGCGGTGTCTCTAGGAGATGTAGATTTCGGTTGGAGTAAGGTTTACATTTTCGATACGGCTAATGGCCCTAGGACAGTAATTTCAATTAAGTCTTTATTTTTGTGGAGGGCTCCGGCGGCTGTACACTTCGAGACATCAAGTGATGCTATAAAAACTGTTGGATGGATGAGTTATACTGATAAAAGAGGTCAGGCAACAGTATTTGCGGTTGAGACAACTGATCCTCAAGTTGCCTTCATTGAAGCTGGGCCAGAGGATGATAGAGTAAGAAAAGAAATTGAAAAAGGGAGTCCCACAATATTTTCTTGGAATAGGGCGATTCGATCAAATGATGAATTAAAGCCGATAGCTTTTTCAACAGATGGTACTCCGCTTTACGAATATAGGTATCCAAAGAATACAAATGTTTTTAGAAGTGAGGAACTTAAATGGTATTCAGTAAGCGGGGATATATAATTGACTAATCCAAAGTGCGGAAGTTGATTGAAATCTATTGTCATAAGATGTGTTTAAAAAAAGTGTTCGGGGTGAATAAAATCCACCCTCTTTTTTTTCAAAAAAATAACTCAAAATGATCATTAAAAGGTAACTCATCATGAATAAATACCCATGTTGAGTTTAATTTATGCAAGTAGCGGAGGCTTAAAAACGATGATAGGTTTGACCACTTTTGTCACATACTGGGTGAGAAGTCCATGTTTTTCATAAGGCAGGATAAGGGCGTGTGCTTCATACGCACACACATGCCAGGCAAAGCCTGGCAGTAAAAGATTTTTTAGAGGCGCTTTTAAAGGTGCTCTTAATATATATTGTATGCTAATTAGGTGCTACATTATCTTTTAACCCTAATTATATAAGCTTTTTCGGATGTGCTATAAAGGCGCTTTTTATTTTTGCAACTAAATTTAAGAGAGGAGAAATTATTTTATGAAACACTTTTCTATGTGGCTAGATGATAATTTATACAATTCACTTTCGACAATAGCAGCCCAAAGGAAAGAAAAAATGGCGGTTGTCATTCGTCGCATTCTTACGCAGTATGTCGCCGAAGAAAACGCCGCCAATGGCAGAGACGTAATTTGCAGCGCAGTGAGAAGTTCCATGAGAGACGTGTTAAAGCCGGTGGAGGACCGCCTGGCAAAGCTGGCTACAAAGGCTACTATAGCTGCTGCAACTTCGATGTTCTTGAACGTGCAATGTATTGCAGACTTGGGTAAGAACAACGCAGTGGAGCTGTATAACGATGCCAGAAGCAAGGCTGTTGCATACATAAGGGGAAAGGCTGATGAGGAAGAATGAATACGCCTTTTGTATTCATAAACAGTTTTAAAGATCCTGAAAGAGAAATAAATGCCCAGGGGAAGAATGCTGGACATGTCGAGTATATAGGGACAAGGCCGGGCGTGGATATGGGAGATATGGAAATCACTCCCGACATGGATGCCGGGCATATAAAATACATGGCCGAGCGGCCAGGGTCCCACGGGCTTTTTTCCCAGGAAGAGGACATCCCCGACATGAACAAGATTCAAAAAGAACTTTTAAATCACAAGGGGGTATCCTGGCGGTGGATCCTTTCCCTGGAAGAGAGTGACGCCGTAGATTTGGGATACACAAATCGGGAAGCCTGGATGAAAACCCTTCGCGCCACCATGAAAGACGCTGCTGCCGCTATGGGGATAGCGGAATCCAACCTCCGGTGGGTGGCGGCCTTTCACAGGAAAAGAGGGCATCCGCACGTCCATATCCTCTTGTGGGAAAAGGAGCCAAAGAGAAAGCAGGGCGAACTCTCCGAAGGCGAGGTCCGGGACATAAAAAGAATATTCATGCAGGAAATAGATGCGATGGAAAGAAATCGGCTTGAAGCGGAAAAGACGGCTTTAAGGGATTTCATAAGGGATACTGCCAGAAGCAGTATACTCAATCTAAACAGGGGAGAGGAAGCCAGAGCGCTTATCGGAGAAAAACCCGGACTTGAGCCGCTAATGGCTCCTGAGACAAGAAAGGAATTGATGCTCAAGCTCAATGAACTGGCTGCAATAATGCCGGGCCACGGGCGTATCGCATTGAAGTACATGCCTCCGGCGGTAAAGGAAAAGGCGAGGGATATCTCCGCCTGGCTGCTTGCACAGCCGGGCTTTTTAAATTCATTGGAAAAATACAAGGACCTTTCGGAACAGCTTGCGAAATACTATGTCAAAAAGGATGAAAAGCTTGAGGAAGCTGCCGACAGAGCTTTTAAGGATATCCGGGACCGGGTTGCACAGCTTGTTCTGAAGGGAGCCGTGGATGTCCAGAAGGTGGAGAACATCATCGAGCAGAAGCCGGATGAAGCGGACTATGAAATTTCTGAGACAAAAGAATATATTGAAGCGGGGGGAGGGAAACATCAGAATAAAGACGAAAGTATTTCCGAGAAGGCAGCGGAGAGACTATGGAGGACCGTTTGTTTTTCTCTGGGCAGGGAATACCGCAGGCTGTTTCCTGATTCGAAAATTCTCAGACCGAAGATAGGAAAAGAACTCAAGGATGAACTCCTTAGCGGCTTGAACAATCTGGCTGCGAGTATGCCGAATCAGCAGGGGAAACCGTCGTATGCATATCTTCCTGAAGAACTTAAAAAGCAGGCGAGGGAGACTGCAGAATGGCTGCTGGGCCGTCCAGAGCTTCAGGGCAGGTTCAGCCGTATAAAAGACAGGGAAGACATTGTATTGAGGATGGCAGAGCAGGTTGTTTCGAGGGCCTGTGGACTTCTGCCGAGGGAAATCCCTGAGGATTTGCGTTTTGTAATGCATGAGGGGAGAAGAGATATGGTGGTGCATAAGATACGTGATGCTGATGCCGACCTTGTGGCGGATGATTATGAGGAAGCCGTATGGACGGCAGGGGCAATATACCGCACGATGGTTTATCTGAAAGAGAAGGAAGACGAGGCGTGGAAAGCGGCGGAAGGGTTTGCCGCAAAAGCCGGTATTTCGGATAATGATTTAAAGAATGCGGTCGGCAGGGAGATAAAGCGCATTGAATATATCAAAGATAAGGGCCTTCCGGAAATCGTCAGCCGGGACGACTGGCAGCGAATGATGGAAAACCTGGGCCTGAAGGAGGAGGAATTCCTCCGGCCATGGTTTGGCGTAAAGGAAAAAGACGAAAGCGAAATAGAGGCAAGTCAGAAGCTACGGGACGAATTAGGCGTAACACTTATGGAAGAACGCATAGCCGGTGCTATTGAAGCTTTCGAAAACTCATACTTTCATAACGAAGATCCTCAGGAACTTCGATGGACCATAACCACAATGGCTTCCACACTCAAGGCCATGAACATAGACGAACCTGAGCGGGCCAGGATCGTCAGGGACTGGTGCCAAAGAAGCGGCGTAAAGATCACGGAGGCCAGGCTGCGGGATGTTCTGGACAGAACCACAATAGCCGACACAGATATATGGCTTAGCAAAAAAAGCTGGGGCAGATTGATGAAAAACCTGGGATTTGAGGCGGAAGACGCTCCTGAATGCCCGTGGCAGGTTGGAAGACCCATGCCGCTTTCCGAAAGGATTGCAGCCAGTGTATGGAAGTCCGCATGGAAGACTCTTGAGCGGGAGAGGTCGAAGGCAGAGGCACAGTCCAGGTATGCCAGCATGATGACGGAAAAGAAGGCAGAGAAGAAGGCTAAGCGATATCTTGTGACCGATGCGGCGATAGACAGAGAGGTGGAATAATGGAAAAAGAGAAAAGTTTGCCAATCCCCCAAATTATGATTATAATGGGAATAGTTATAGCGGAAGCGTACCTTTTATTTATTCATGCTGAAAAGAATGTCAAAGGGGTGCTTGAAATGGACACTCAGGGGATTGTAGCGATTTTTGTGGCATTGATCGGTGTGGCAGGCGGGATATGGGCGCAATACGTGCAGTTCAAGAGGGATTCCGGAAGAATTGGCGAGGTGAAGTCTGATACCAGCGAAATAAAGCCGGTTGTGAAAAATGTCGATGAAAATGTAAAAAAAGTAAGAGACGAGGTTGTGGAAAAGATAGTTCCCAACCTTGGAAAACTGGACGGGATCAATATTCTGGTTGATGCATACAAAGTGGAGCAGGCTATTAAGGAGAGGCAATCGCCAAACCTTGTAGACAGAGATGTGTTGATAGGCACTATTGAGTTAATCTATGAGGAAAACGGCAGGTTGATGGACAACTATAGAAGGGCGCTGAGGAAAATAAAGGAGCTTGAACTGGAAAAAGCAGCGCTGGAAAAGGAACTTCACGAGTATAAAGAATCAGCGTCAAGAAAACCGGATAGAGAATTATGATGATTAAAAGATAATACAGTTTTATCATGAACAAGGCAGCTTTGCATCGAGCCGTCGGAGGCCTCCGGCACCATGCAAAGCTTTTATTATACCTTTTTTTCAGGTCGGGGCACCATTGCCCCGGGCGGGTCAATCGTGCCATTTTATGAAAGCAGGCTCCCGCCTCACGGCCCTTGCCATTGTAAATGCCGGCAGGGCTTTACGTCAAGGGATTCGCTTTCGCCGCCGTGAGCATAAACGGCCTGCGCCCCGGAGGGTCCCCTCCATTTATCCCTCCCGGCGCCCCTTGACTTCGCCTGCCGGCTTTTGTTCGGCAGCTAAGCCGTGAGGCGGTGTTGAAAAAACAAAAGCGGAGGGGAACGGCGATGAAGAAGGCGTGTGCGGTAGAAGATGGGTTTCGAAATGTTAAAAATAAAGCTGATGGAGGAATGAAGAATATAAAAGGGCATCCGATGGAGTACGAGCTGAGGTTTATCGTCTGGTGCGGTATTCACGATGCACTTAAAAAAGCAATTGAAAGGAAGGATGTGGAGGCTGTGGAGACTTTGAAGGAGGCGGTGGAATTTTATAACAGAAAGTTCATAATTTGCGGGAAGGAGCTGGAGGAGCTCTTGAGGGTGCTGGAATCTATAGGGAGGGAATAACGTATATGGCTAATTTTGACAGGTATATAACAAATGATTCAAAAGGCGTGTCTTGAAAGCGATTCAAGAAGCATGATGGAAATGCAGCCGGCTATAATTTGCAGAAGTATTTATCTTGAAGGGAGGGGGGATGTGAAGAAATATATTAAAAACTTTCTTGAGAATGATGAGGATTTAGCATAAGGAGCAATTTGAAAAGGAGGTGTCACATCTGTGTTTGAAGTTATTGCGGGAATGCTTATATTCAAAATTCTGAGCAAAATCTTCTCCTTTGCTTATAAAACTGATGCGAAAATACGGCATTTTTTATGGTCTAAGAAAATAGTCACCATACCGAGGTTGATTATCCTTTTCTTCGTGCTGCCGGTATTTGCCCTGGTGGATTATATCGGCCTGGCATTTGTCTACATGGTTCCGAAGGTCGTCTGGCCGCCGATCAAGCCGGCCATGACGCTTGAGGAGGCGGTAAATTACCTTGCGGCCAAGACGCTGGCGCCGGGCACGGGATATACAAACCACTTCGTCATCACCCAGCGGCTATTTGCGGAAAGGCCGCTGGAATTCTGGCTGGCGCAGATACCTTTCATCTTTATACTGTGTATAATCCTGATAATCTTTTACCGGACCGGTTGGCCCTATCGCCGACCGGCTCTTTTAATGTCCAGGGAAATCACTCACGGGTCCAGCCGCTGGAGGAAGCCGGGGGAGTTATCCAGGACTCTTGCAAAAGTGGATACGGAAAGGCCCGCAGCAGCGGGGATTGTGGTCGGCAGCGAGGGAAGCACGGCATGGGTGACAAAACCCGATGTGGGGAATCCGCATACCTTCATAATCGGATCTACAAGGTCCGGCAAATCCAGAAGAGTATATATGCCTTCGATCTGGACCATTGGAAATGCACTTCAGTCCATGATATTTTCAGATCCCAAAGGCGAACTTTTTCAGCATACATCATCATGGCTTCGGCAGAAGGGTTATGATGTGATTTTGATAGATTTATTGAGACCATCCAGGGGGAACCGGTGGAACCCTCTGGAAGTGATAAACAGAGCATTGAAAGAAGGTGACGAGGAAGAAGCGGTTAGGCAGGCATGGGAGCTGGGCAATCAGATGGCATGGTCGAAAGGTCCCGGCAATGATCCTATATGGCCTCAAGCGGAAGAATCCCTGATTGCCGCGCTTTTTTTAGCCGTTGCCATGGAAGCTCCGGAAGGACAAAAAAATCCCGCCAGTGCGTACAGCTTGCTTATGGATCTGGGAGCAAACGGCGGGGAGGAACTGGATAATTTCTTCGCCAGGCTTCCTTCCGGCCATCCGGCAAAAATGGCATACGGTACGGCAGGTCTTTCCGAGGAACGCACACGCAGCAGCATATATACGGGGACGGCCGCGCATCTTAGATTGTTTTCCGAAACTGGAATTGCCTGGCTCTGTGCAGAATCAGACCATGATCCCAAGACAGCAGGTCTAAAACCAACAGCCATATTTTTGCTCATGCCGGACGAAGCCGGGGCGAGGAGGGATATTGCGGCAATGTATATAAACCAGGCGTATTCGTCTCTGGCCCAGCTTGCAAGGGACAATGGCGGTAGTTTGCCGGTGCCGGTATGGTTCCTTCTGGATGAATTCGGAAACATCGGCAAGGTCCCGAACCTTGCGGAAAAGCTTACTGTCGCTGCCGGGCGAAACATCCGCTTTGTGCTGGCCGTCCAGGGCATAGACCAGGTGGAAAAGATATACGGAAGGCAGGAGGCAAAAATCGTAACCGGAAACTGTGATACATGGATCTATCTCCGGACGAACGATCCCAGCACAAAGGAAGAAATTTCCAGGATGGCCGGGACCTTTACCGTGAGGACAAAGTCAATGCAGAAAAGAAGGATGGATGTATCCGAGTCTGAGGGCAGCGCCCAGAGATATCTGCTGACGCCGGATGAAGTCGGAAGGTGGCAGCAGGGCAATTCCCTCCTGCTGCAGGCCGGGCAGTATCCGGCCCGGCTCACGCTGCAGGACATATCTGCATGGAAAGCGGCGTACAGGGCTTTCTTCCCCAGAATAGACATGCCGGAGGCAAAACCGATAGACAAAAATAATATATGGCTGCCGAATATATCTTCATGGCCGCAATATAAGGAGGTGATGCGCCAAAGCATAGAACATGGCGAAAGAGATGATTCCAAGGGCAATATTTTAAACAAACTGCATATCTAAAATATTTCAAGGAGGTCTTTTTTTTATGCCAAGTTTTGTAACCGGTTTAAAAAATTTAATTACTGCCGCTACGGGATGGATATCAGGCCTTGCGGCGGTGACGATGGTGCTGATGGTATCCTACCATGCTCTTATGAGATCAACGGCTCAGGATGAGATGGCAGCTACGCAGCATTCAAGAGCTATAGGAAACGTGTTGAAATATGGTGTAATCGTCATAATAGCCAATGTGCTCGTGACGACCATTGTATCGTATTTCTGATACTGTTTCATCGCGGCGGGCTTTCGCCTGCCGCTTATCTTTTCCCAAAAAAGGAGGGTGAACTACATGCTTGAGACTATCGCAAATGCGGTATCGAGTGCGATTCAAAACCTGCTCATCGGTTTCATATCCCCCTGGCTGAATCTCATACAGAAGTTTTTAACCCTGTTCTCCAGCATCAGCGCGCCGATGGACATTACATATCTGCCCTTCATATCCCAGCTCATTTCCTACTGCCAGGCGGTTGCCGTATCTGTACTGGCTTTGCGACTTACATGGGAGGCGTTTCAAATAATGAGCCTTCGGGCCGAAGGAGCGCCGACGGACCCGGGAGGGCTGCTCAAGAGGACGGTCTATTCCGTGGTAGCCATATTCGCCGGGCCGTTTCTGGTCAGCAAAATTATAGTTATAAGCAATAACCTGGCGCTGATGGTTGTGAATTCCGGATTCGGCTTTAATCCATCATCCATGGATTTCGCCACTACACTGGAAGAGGCTTTAAGCCTCGGGGGTTTTCTTGCGGGAGGGGGGACGGCTGTGTTTGCCGCAGCTGGCTTTTTCGGGCTGATAGTAATTGCGGTAATACTCGGGCTTATGTTTATTGTCTGCCTGCAGGCCCTGGCCAGGACGGTGGAAATCACCCTTATCGCCATTGTCGCTCCGTTTATGTCTCTGGGCATTATGGGCGGAGGAGGGACCTTTGACGTATGGTGGAGGGAGATGTTTGTGGTTTCCATGGCCCATCCCGTTCAGATGCTGCTTCTGTATCTTTCGGTGGCGTTTCTGGTCGCACCGGGGGCAACAGCCGCGGACCTCGCCTGGGTGCGCCCGTTTTACTTTCTGGCCTGTCTGTGGGTTACGTTCAAGACGCCTCAGATAGTTCGCAACTACGCCTATTCCACAGGCATAAGAAGCGCCATCGGGTCCGCGGGACAGGCCGCGGTGTGGAATGTCATGTCAAGGCTTAAATTTTAAGAGGGAGGGTGGAGATAAATGGATGATAAAGAATACCTGGTGCCCAGGGCGGTCCGGACCCGGATGGAGTTTTTCCCGGGATTCGGGATTCTGGAGCTTCTGGTGGTGGGGGCAGGTGGAGCCATGGGTTTTCTGCTGCAGTATCTTTTATCTTTTCTGCCTTTTTCGCCGGGGATAAAGCCGTTTATCAAGATCGTAACCGTGACTTTATTCACAGGCGCTCCTTACATTTTTGTGAAACAGGACATGTTCGGCGCAAGCCTGTATACCCAGCTCAAGGCTTTCAGGAAGTGGGATTCAAGGCCGAAAAAGTATCTTTATGTTTTTACAGGGAGGTCCGAAAGATGAATATATCGGCAAAAAAGCAGATGACCGGAATAAAGAAAATGCGGGTTTTTCCGCTGCTCTTCGGGAAGCGAAAAAAGAAAAAGATGGATAAAAACTCTGCTGATAAGGCTAAACAGACGGTGCAGAAGTGGCTGCCGACGGAGGATATAGTCGGCGGCCTGTTGCAGCTTAAGAACGGCCGGGTGGCGGCGGTGATAAAGATAGATCCCACACCGTTTACGCTGCTGTCGGAGCTTGAAAAGAGCCGGAGGATAAAGTCCCTTTACGAGGCTTTCCAGGCCCTTTCTTCCAGAGCGGAAATTTTCTGCATGCCCCGGCCGATTGATCTGGATAAATATTTAACCAGCCTGGAAGATCTGCTTAAAGAGACCGATCCTGGCCGAAGGCCGATCCTTCGGGGGTATTTGAATTATGTCCGTGGTATTGTTTCAAGTGCCGAAGCTACTGAGCGCAGGTTTTTTATACTCATCCCGGAGGAAAAAAGCCGGGCGGACGAACTTCAAAAGAAGGTCCGGGAATTCGTTGCAATGCTTACGAAAGCCGAACTTAAAGCGGAGCAATGCGGCGAAACAGAGGTCCTGGATCTGCTTTTTTGTTTCTTCAATCCGGCGCAGGCGTCTTTCGAAAGACCGGGTATTGTGAGTTCTGCACCCATGATAAAAACGGTAAAGGAGCTGATTTCAGATGGCGTTGATTGATTTAATCGCACCCCCTGCCCTGGGGTTTAATCGATCTGATATTGTGTTTGGTGACAGAATCGGCCAGGTGAAGGTTATACTCAACTATCCGCCCAGGGTCGAAAAAGCCTGGCTTTCAAGACTCGCTAACATGCCGGGCGTGGTGGTAAGTGTACACATGGTCCCCACCGATCCTCTGGAGCTTCTTAAAGCTCTTAATAGAAGCGTCCAGGAATACACCTCAAGACTTGCAGGCGGCGGGGATGCGCTTTCGAAAATCCGATGGGAACAATCCTTAAATGATTCAAAAGAATTGATAAGCAAGATTGACAAAGAGCAGCAGAAGGTTTACAAAACCGCCGTGATAATTTTCATAACCGCCGGGAATCGGGACGAACTTGCCCGAAGGTCCCGGGAAGTGGAGGCGGTCTGCGCCGCTGCCGGTATGCGGGCGAGGACGGCGATTTTCCGTCAGGAGGACGGACTTATGTCGGCGGGACCTTTTGCCGTGCTCCCGGAGGATATTGCGGACTTTGCCTCAAGGGAAATGCCCGCCGAAACCATTGCAGCTTCATATCCCTGGGTTAACACCGGCATAAATCACGGTAGGGGAACCGTTGTTGGCCGTGATGAATCCGGCGGGCTGATACTCATTGACCGCTGGAAGGCTCCCCAGGAGAGCGGAATCACAAACCCAAACATGAATATTCTGGGGACAACCGGCGGCGGCAAATCCTTTGCCGTTAAGACGATTCTTTTGCGCGAGTATGCTTTAGGCGCAAGGATTTTAATTCTGGATCCCGAGCGGGAATATCGAAAGCTGTGCCGGAAACTGGGCGGGGCATGGATAAACGCCGCCGGCGGGAAAGGGAAGATAAATCCCATGGAGGTGCGTCCGGTTCCGGATATAGATCCGGAGGATGAAGAGGAGGTCAAATCCACAAAGGGTCCCCTGGCTCCCCATTTGCAGCGGCTCAAGACCTTCTTTCAGATGTATATGCCGGGTCTTTCGGATATTGAACGGGCGGAGCTGGACGATGCTATATTGAAGACATATACGGATTTCGGGATTACCTGGGATACGGATACCACCGGTATAACCACATGGCCTACGGTGGAGAATGTTTATGACAATCTAAAGAATGAGAGAGTCAGAGCGCTTTTGAAAAGCGCTGTGGAAGGGTCGGACAGCTTTCTGTGGAACGGGCAGTCCTCCATCCCGCCGATCAGCGACTTTTCCGTGCTGGACATCATGGACCTCACGGATGCCAGCGATAATGTCCGGCGGGCGCAGTATTTCAACATCCTGGGTTATGTATGGGACCTCGTTCGTGAAGGCAGGGCAACGGGGAAAAAGACTTTTTTGGTGGTGGACGAGGCGTGGATTCTGGCGGACCCCAACACTCCCCAGGCTCTTACCTTCGTCCGAAATCTTTCAAAAAGGATAAGAAAGTATAACGGAGCTTTGATTATAGTCACTCAGAATATAATCGACTTTCTGGCGCCGGAAATTTCAAGATTGGGCCAGCCGGTGATTACCAATGCAGCTCAGAAATTGTTGATGAGGCAGGAGGGCAAGGACCTTGAGGCGCTGCGGGAGCTATTATGTTTGAGCGAAGCGGAAACTGATCTGCTTGCGAACGCCAAACGGGGTGAAGGACTGCTGATTGCGGGCAACCAGAGGGTCCATATCCACATCGAGGCGGCACCTCATGAATTGGAGCTGATCGAATAATGATTCCGGGATGGGCGATAAGAGTGGGACGAGCCGTAGCAAAGGGGCTGCTGGGAAGCGGCGAGGACGGAAGGAATATATTGAAGGCGGTCGTGTTCATCATTCTGGGCATGATCGCCCTTTTTGTCGCCCTTATTACGGCATTTCCAACGGTACTGCTATACCTGCCGCTGGCGGATGAAGACAGGCTCGGCATGTTTTACGATGTGGTCCGGGATTACGGAAAGGATAAGATAGAGATTCCGTGGGAGGAAGTGGCTGCAGTATGGGGGGCATTATATGACCAGGATTATTCTCGGGTGTCAAGAGCCGGTATTGAGGAATTGGCCGGACATTGGGTGGAAAGACAGGAGGAAAAAGTGAAGGATGAGCAGGGAAAAACTCATACGAAAGTCACATACATTCTGCGCGGCTTTGATGATGTCATGGATGATCTCGGCATGACGGATGGGCAGAAGGAACAGGCCGGAAGACTTCTGATGGGTCTTAAAAGCGGCGGTATTACTGTGCGTGATGGCTGGACTGCTTCCCCTGCGGGCGGATGGCTCTGGCCGGTGCCTGCCGAATATTCTGTCGCTTCCCGGATCACCTGCCCTTATGGTTACAGAATGGATCCTATCGATCATACTCCGTCTTTTCATCACGGCGTCGATATCGGGGTGCCGGAAGGGACTGCCGTATATGCGGTGAGAAAAGGTACTATCAGGAATATTTCGGAAGACCGCATATACGGGATAAATATTACGCTGCAGTCCGGGATGTATATTATCAGATACGCTCATTTGAGCGGCGTTCTGGTGAATGAAGGGGATGCTGTTAAAAAAGGAGAGATTATTGCAAGGTCGGGGAATACCGGCAGAAGTACCGGCCCCCATTTGCATTTTGAAGTGAAGTTTATGGGGAAATATGTGAATCCATTGAATTTTTATTAGATGGGAGGAGTTTACATGTATGCCATACTTGGCAAAAATACCGTTCAGCCCGTTACACGATTGTTAAATGATAAAGGATTAAACGATGCTCCAGTACAAATTGTTGCGAAAGGCGAAGGCCCCAAAGCCCTGGAGGAGGCGGCCAGAATCCCTGCGGATACTTTAATACTGGATGTGGATACGGGCCCCGGATTGGGGCCTGCCGTGTTGAGATACAGACTCAAAAGGCCGGATACGAGGGTAATACTGCTTGCCGTTGATAAAAAGCCCGGTGACAACGATGTGGCCGCTGTGGTCCAGGCCGGCGTCTATGATGTTGTTACCGATGTTGCGTCCCTGAATGAAGTGTTGAACCGGGCGCCGGCAAATCTTTCCGCAGCGGCAAAATGGCTGGACCCTGCACTTTCTTTAGAACAGGGGGAGGAAGTATCAAAGATAATAATTAGAGAAAAAATCATCGAGAAAAAGGTGGCCATATCTCAAAGACCGGTCCTTATTGCAGTGGCCGGTACCGCTCCCGGTGTCGGGACAACTTCCGTTTCTCTTTCCCTTGCGGCTTTCCTGGCCGGGCAGAAATACAAGACTATATATATTGAGGCCGGGGAAGCGAGTATTGAAATTATTACAGGGATGCAAGTGGGGGCGGAACCCAGGCCATTCCGAGCTTATTTTGATGTGTGCAGAGATGTGAATTATATGGATGTGATTCGGATGAGAAGGCATGAATATATCGTTTTAGATTTGGGTGCAGTCAGTCCTGAAAAGCTTCTAAGCACTGATGCTGATCTCATGCTGGCCGTTCTGCCGCCGCTTTCTCGTTTTGAAAGGTCCAGGACATGGATGAATGCCAGTGTATCATTTGTTTGTGGGGAAGAGTCTGTTCTAGAGGCCATGTCCTGTATGGAAGCTTCCAGGGGGAAAAATGTCTTTATACTGCCATATAAAAGCAGATTCCCGAACAAAGATAAAAAGAGCAGTGAATATTGTTCAAAGATCCTGCGAACTGTTTTGCCAGAGAAAAGAATAAATAAATTTTTTTGTTTTCTATAGTTGTATTAAAAAAATTCGTATTTTTTATACGAATTTCCAATTTTCAGGTGATACCTTCGGCTGTAGCCGGAAGTGCCCCTTTTCGAGCGGGCGGGGGAGAGCCTCACGGCCTGAATCATTGTTATATCCCGACGATGGGTTTTGGCAAGAGGCAGCTTTCACTAAGATGAGCATAAATGGCCTCGCCCCGCCAGGGCTAGCTTTCCGCTGGGTGTCTAGAAAAACGTGGATAAAGTTAAACAAGCTTTTCTATTTGTTTTTTCATATTCTTTTTGTGTCTGCCATTCTTCAGAATATTTTTAGTAAAAAGAATCATAAGACAGAACCGCCTTTCACATTTTAAAGATCTTATAATACCTTGCTACAAAGCTCATTAATTTTCTCAAACCAACCTTTTACCTCGTTCCAAGCATTTAAATCTTCGAGATGTTTTTTAGTTATGTCTTTAGAGCATACGAGGAGGCAGGATATTACGGGACTGGGAACCTGGGAGCACTGCGGGAAGAATATAAAGAGTTTACGGAGGGTGCTGGCAAATTTATAAAGGCAATAATGAGTATAAAGAAATGACCCGGCAATAAGCCGGGGACTTTTTTATTTCAAATTGACGAATTAGGGTTGTTTTTGGAGTAAAGAAAGCCAGTTAGCAGGGAATCCCATTAACGAAGGATCTACTTTATCAAATGTTTCAAAAAGCGCTTCTAGATTTATTAAAAATGATGTCCATTTATTATCATCTTTAATTAAATATTTTAGTATGAATACGAGAGCAAATAACTTATCATTTTGTATTCCTAATTTTTTATCTTTTTTTCCTAGTTTAGGGGTAATAGTAAAGCGTCTGTTGTAAAGTCTTCCGTAGTGAGCACATATATTTCTTAAAACGACGAGAGACCTAAGCCATGTTGTAATATAGACAGCGGGAAAGTTATAATACGTCTTAGATATAGTATTTTTATCCTCTTTTTTCATATTATTAAACAGTCTTGACAGTGTACCAAAAGATAAAATTTCAACCGCCACCCATATTGGGAATTTACCGCCGTATTTTTCAATATGGTGTTTTACAAACAACTCTTGCTTATTCCTCTCAATTTCTTTTTGAAGATCAGATAAACATTCTTTGTGGTATACTTCTTTTTCAAAATACTTACTGTCAGTATAACATAAGGGACCATATTTATGAGCTAAATGATATCCTATATGTGTTCTAAACGAAATTTCAACTGTTTCAACTAAATCCAATAACAAGTATCTTAGTTTTTTGTCAAATTCATAAATCTCATAAATGGTATTAAAAGTTACACCAGGATAAAATATATCATTTCTTCTAAGAGTCAAGCTATAGCCGCTTAATCTATAATAACTTACATGTGTCAGAACGTGTTTAGCGAATTCTTCATCTTCGATTATTAAATTTCGTCTTTTTAATAACTCAATTTGTTGTTGGATTGTTGATGGAGGTTTTACAAAGCTACTCATTTTTTAACCTCTAATAAAAAAATGTCTCACCCTGGTCCGCATTGACAGATTTCTCTGTCAAGAGGCGTGGTGAGCTCTGTTGTCTTTATTATAACATTATGAAATAAAAATAGCAAGATTTTTATTAATAGGGAATAACAGTGAATATCTTGAGATAACGGTCAATAACTATTTAAATCATAGAATATGCAGTAAATAAATTAAATTTCTTATTCTAGCGTAATACATAAAAAATGCCGACATTCTTTTAACCTCTGATTATATCTTATTTATAAAAATTTTAAGGTATAATTTCAACTGAGCTTCGATAATTTTTATACGAAGTAGAAAATAAGGAGAGGCTCGGTAACTAGACAAACTTTCCGCCCAAAATCAAAATTTGGGCGGAAAGATTGATGAAGAGAACACATATTCGCTACGGTAGAACCCTTGATATTCGTGACAGAACTATAAATTATAATAAGAATAAGTTATACAGGCACTCGTAATGTGCAGGTCGTGGGTTCAAATCCCACCATCAGCTTCAGAGAACATAAGGCTTCCAAGATTTTTTCCGGAAGCTTTTTTGGTTAGTTTCTACCCGGTATCTAGTATATAAAAAGATATTATTCAAAACCCCGGCCCTGCATCGAGCACCTTCGGGCTCCATGCAAGGCCTGATATTGGGCGCCTCCGCTTTCGGGCATACATTCCAGTGGAAGTGCCTTTTTTAATTGTAAAATCGATATAAATGAGCAACAACAACCACCCCGGCCTCCGGCCGGGAATTAATTCGCCTCACGGCCCCAAGCATTATAACATCCCGGCGCGGGCCTCCGGCAAGGGGCAGGGCTCCGCTTCGCTTTCGCCGCCGTGAGCATAAAGGCCAACTCCCACCCCTCGGGTGGGGGCCCCGCCACCCCGTCCCTAGCGGGCCGGGTCCCCTCCAATTATCCCTCCCCACCCCCTTGCCTTTGCCCTGCCGGGATTTTCTTTGGCAGCCAAGCCGTGAGGCGGCGCCCCGGTAGGGAAGAGGTTGGGTGCTGTCTATAGGGTGAAAGGTCCGAACGCTGAAGGCAGCAGTAACTGTTAGCTTAAGCAAGAGTGCAGCAAACCGCTGATCTGAGGCCCCCCAGCCATAGGTGAGGTTAGTGGTAACTGCGTACAAAACAATGCAAAGTCCTTGCTATCAAAGAGTGGCCAAAGAGTAAATGGGGCGGGTAGAGGGAGGGGAAGGCAACGATCTTAACGGGAAGGCCTGCAGACTATGCGGAGTCAGCGAAGGGCAGAGCATCTGGAACAAAGAGCAATGCATAGCCCGGCTATTGAGGCGCGGCCAGACGATAGATGCAGCAAACGAATAACCTGGACTTATACAGAGCACATCCGACAAGGGAAGGCCTGAGCATCAAGAAAACGGAATTACCATAATACGGATGGCATTTAAACTTACAATTTATAATTTATATTTTATTTATAATTTATTTTTTATTGCTAAAGGCCCACGAAATTCTTTTGACATAAACTGCCTTTTGATATGGCTTGTTAGGCTTTTTATTACATCGTTCTTTGGAGTCGAAAAGCCATCCGTCTTTAAGCATCCCATACTATGTATCCAGACTTTCTTGTCCGAGTTCACAGAAAAATGTGCTTTTTGGCACCTTCATGAAGTTTAAAATGACTTCAATAATATTTTTGATTTTATTAATAATTTTTTCTCCTTACGTCTTAGCTGATGGTATTCTCGATACATATGACGAGAAATTTTATACTTTATGGAATTCGGGAAAAGTGAGCAGTACAGTTCATGATTTGTATTTGGAATGCAAAAGCATTTATTCTACTATAAACGACATAAACAACGATTTTGATTTATCAATATGGGACAAAGAACTGAAGGGTAATTACCTTAGTATGACTACTTATCAATACGTTTCGTGGAGTGATTCTCTTTTTTATTTTTTGGTTGTAGGTCATGAAAATTTACATAGATATTTAAAAGAAATAAATATAAATAAAGTAAACCCAGAAGAAAAAATAGTTTTAGATATGTCAAGAGAAATATATACAAAAGCTATTGGCAACCCTTACCTCGATATAATCGGAAAAGACTTGCTTGATGTTAGTAATCGTCCAGTAACATCTTCAATGGAATTTGGAGAATTTCAGAAAGAATTAAAGAAACAAGCTAGAGAGGCTTATAACAATTATATTAAATTTAAAAAGTTAAGGGATTCGCTTCCGGTATGGTTTGTTCAGGAAAGTGAAGACGTTGGTGGCGAAATAGCAAAGACTATGGCTGAAACTTTTGCATTTCCGGTTATTGATGAAGCAGCAGGTTTTCCTGTAACGACTGTTGTAGGTACTTCCATTGATGTTACAGTCGCTGCTTACAGTGCATATAAAGCTGCCACAGCTAAGACGGCGAAAGATAAGACGATGCATACTATTGCTGCTGTAATAGGTATAACCAGTATCGTTACAGGCTTAATTATGGGAAGTGGGGTTCTTATTATCGCGGGTGCGATAGTAAGTTTGGGTCTTATAGCAACACAAGCTTTCCTGGAAAAAACAGCAGTGAAAGCTGTAGATAAGATAGAAAATAATGTGTTGCCTGACTGGGGTAAGACCGTGGATGATATATTGAAAAAATAAATTATCTTAACCTAAGTGACATTTTCATAGAAACATTTCAGGGTGACATTATCACAGAAAAACTACAAAAAAATTTGCCGATAACTCTTGCATAAAATGGGGATTGATGCTATAATATCATTTGCAAGTTCAGTTTTTGAACTTGTTAGACAATCTTATGATTTCGGGACGATTCCGGTTCCCGGCACCAGATACGTGGGCGCTTAGCTCAGTGGGAGAGCACTTCCTTGACGCGGAAGGGGTCGTAAGTTCAATCCTTACAGCGCCCACCATTTTATTTTTACTTGCTTTTAAGATTATTTTTATGTAAATATATGGAATTGCTCCCTCGGATTTTTTGTATATGGTATGAGCCATAAACATATAATATTTACAAAAGAAGAGGGAGTGGTTCCGGTGCAGCTTTTGTCTATAGGAGTAATCGAACCTGTAGAAGGTTTTGAAGATAGATTGAAGCTGGAATTTGACCTTATAAAAGAGGAAGGCATTCAAATAACGCTTAAAAAAAATACCAGAGGGCATGTCCTTTATTATTTTTGCCATATAGACGATGAAAATTTATTGAAAGGCAATTACAACGGACTCAGAAAAATGTTTTTTCACTGTGTGGCCAATGCCCTGTCGGATATTATAATAAATTTCTGGGAGCCCAGGATAATTAAAAAAATAATAAAAGATAATTATTTTTATTTTGATAAGGCCGAGCAGGAGAAAATCTATGAATATACGGAAGATATCTTAAATTTTAACGAAGCTCATGGAAAAAAACATTTGTGTTATCAAATAAAGCGAAAAACCTTTGTGTTACATAAAATACTGGAGTATATTAGCAGTAATAACACTATAATCCTTGACGGTTTCATCAAATTCAGGCTAAAGGACTATATCGACCAGCTGGAAGAAGCAGTAGATAAAGCGATAGATGAATACCTGATGGAGAAGGAATACAAGGAGTTTATAAAACTGCTGAAACTCTTTGTGGACCTACAAGAACCCAAAAGGGATCTGGTCAATGTAGTGATTCAGAACGGTGAATTTCGGCTGCTGGATGACAGGATGAACCTTATAGAAAAAGATAAGAGCATGGATTTGTTCGCACAAGAAAATCTCGATGTAAATTTGGATGACATCCTGGTAAGCACGCTGATAAATATGGCACCGAGGAAAATTGTGATCCACGGTTTTCTTGGAAAAGAGAAGAGTGAAGTCGTAAACGCACTTCACAACATTTTTGAAAACAGGCTTATATTCTGCAACCATTGTGACCTTTGCCGCAATTTGAAACCTTTGAAGACCAAGTAGGAGCTATTTTAGCTCCTTTTTTGCTGGTTATTTTCAAGGAACTGGTTATTTTCAAGGAGATGTGATATATTAAAAAATGTGTTATTAGTTTCAGGGAAGACAGGGAAGAAATATGAACTACTTTCAATTTTTAACCATGCCTTTAGTAGGAGCTCTTATAGGCTGGTGGACTAATCTTTTGGCAATAAAACTTCTCTTCAGACCTATAAAACCGGTAAAAATTCCACTTTTGGGCATACAAGTCCAGGGCCTTATTCCGAAAAGGAGGTTGGATATTTCCAGAAATATAGGCGAAGCTTTAGAAGAGGAGATTTTATCTCCGGATGACATAGTAAACCGTTTAATTTCCGACAAAAATAAAGATCAGTTTCTCGCCTATATAAGAGATGTTGTTATAAAAAAGGTCTACGAGAAGTTGCCCTCATTTATTCCTCACGGGTTTAAAAGTTCTATTGCAGAATACCTGGGGGATATTATAGACCGCCATGGTGGAGATGTTTTTGATGAACTAAAAAACTCTTTACTTCAAAAGGCCAAAAACGAGGTAAGGCTTAAGGAAATTGTGGAAGAAAAAATAAATTCTTTTAATCTGGAACAGCTGGAAAACCTGATAATAAAATTATCCAGAAAAGAGTTAAAACAAATAGAAATACTGGGTGGAGTCATCGGCTTTTTTGTGGGTGTTATACAGGCAATCGTTTCGTTTTATATGAACTTATTAATGTAAAATACATGTAAAATACCCGCAGGCTTGACATTCAGCCGATGTTAGAATTATAATATTAAAAAATCTTATATAGAAAGCAATGAGGAGAAGAGTAAGTTTATGATTTCTCAAAGAGAGGGGCTGGAAGCTGCGAAGGTCCTGGGAATAGTAAGCTGAAGACCACCTCCGAGCTGAAAAGGTTTGCCGCCTTAAAGCTAAATGAGTTAAAATTAGGGTGGAACCACGGGAGCGGCCTCTCGTCCCTTGAGGGATGAGAGGCCTTAATTTTATCGGCAGTAAGTTAAAACTCTAAAATCACTGGGTATCTGCATGTAAAATTTAGAAATTATGAGGAAGGGATAGCTGATGGATCAAGTTAAGGTTACTTTAAAAGGTCGGGAAGAAAGGTTTTACCCAAAAGGTACTACCGTTTATAACATAGCCGAAAGCCTTGGAAAAAAAATGGCTAAAGACGCACTGGTAGCAAAAGTTGACGGTTCTATCGTCGACCTGAGTTTCAGGGTCGATAAAGATTGTGAAGTGGAAATTCTCACCTTTGAAGATGAAGAGGGCAAGCGAGCGTTTTGGCACAGCACTTCCCATGTAATGGCACAGGCGGTAAAGAGGCTTTTCCCGGATGTTAAGCTGGCCATAGGGCCAGCCATTGATGAGGGCTTTTACTACGATTTTGATAAAGAAGAAAGTTTTTCTCCGGATGACCTGGAAAAGATAGAAAAGGAAATGGAAAAAATAGTGGCTGAAGACTACCAGTTTTCTCGCATTGATATATCCAGACAAGAGGCTTTAGAAAGGTTAAAACAAATGAACGAACCCTATAAAGTCCAACTGGTTGAAGACCTTCCCGAAAACACCAATATAAGTTTTTACCAGCAAGGCGAATTCGTGGACCTCTGCGCTGGACCACACATTCCTTCTACAGGAAAAATCATGGCCTTCAAGTTGACAAGCCTGGCCGGAGCGTACTGGCGGGGCGATGAGCACAACAAAATGCTTCAAAGGATTTATGGCATATCTTTTCCAAAAAAATCCATGCTTGACGAATATCTCACTAGGCTGGAAGAGGCTAAAAAACGGGATCACAGAAAACTCGGCAGAGAACTGGGCATTTTCAGCCTGCACGAGGAAGGGCCCGGCTTTCCATTTTTCCATCCCAAGGGTATGGTGCTCTGGAACATACTGACGGATTTTTGGCGAGAGGAGCATAAGAAAAGGGGTTACCGGGAGATTAAAACTCCGATTATTTTAAACGAAGAGCTGTGGCGCAGATCCGGGCACTGGGATCATTACAAAGAGAATATGTATTTCACCAAAATCGATGAGGCGGATTACGCCATAAAGCCAATGAATTGTCCGGGAGGTATGCTACTTTATAAAACCGAAGTCCACAGCTACAGGGAACTACCCTTGCGGTTGGGGGAATTGGGGCTGGTTCACCGGCATGAGCTTTCGGGCGTGCTGCACGGGCTCATGCGGGTGAGATGCTTCACGCAGGATGATGCACATATCTTTATGATGCCATCGCAAATAGAACAAGAGATTTTAGGGGTAATAGACCTGGTGGACTATTTTTATAAAATATTCGGTTTCGAATATCATGTTGAACTTTCAACAAGACCGGAAAATTCTATGGGTTCCGATGAACTCTGGGAAAAAGCTACAAACGCCCTCAGAAGCGCACTGGAGAAAAAAGAGCTGCCCTATAAGGTAAATGAAGGAGACGGCGCCTTTTACGGGCCGAAAATAGATTTTCATTTAAAAGACAGTATAGGGCGCACCTGGCAGTGCGGCACCATTCAATTGGATTTCCAGATGCCCGAGCGCTTTGATTTAACTTATATCGGCCCCGACGGTGAAAAACACCGCCCCGTCATGATCCACCGGGTTATATTCGGCAGTATCGAGCGCTTTATAGGCATATTGATTGAGCATTATGCCGGTGCTTTCCCCGTCTGGCTTTCACCGGTGCAGGTGAGAGTGTTGCCCATAAGCGAGAAACATCTTGGCTACGCCAGGGAAGTTAAGGCGAAACTCGAGGAAGCGGATATCAGGGTAGAACTAGACGAAAGAAATGAAAAGATAGGATATAAGATAAGGGAAGCCCAGGTGCAGAAACTGCCCTACATGTTGATTGTCGGGGATAAAGAGGCTAAAGAGGGCACCGTATCCGTCAGGGTTCGGGAAGCTGGAGATGTAGGTTCAAAAAGCCTGGCTGATTTTATCGATGAGATAAAGCGGAAAGTGAAAAATAAAGAGCGGTAAAAATCAAGATTATAATTGACAGCGGCGGCATTAGTGTGATATATTAACCATTGGAATTTAAAATAGGTTTTTACCAAGTAGAAGGATTCACTTCTCACCTTATGGCGAAAGCCTATAAGGTTGTGTATATGATTGGTTTTACAGACAGGTGAATTCTTCCTGTCTTTTTTTATTAATTCTTTGGAGGTGAATAGTATTAGCAAAGAACGGGATATACAGGTAAATCATGAGATAAAGGCCCGGGAGGTAAGGGTTATTGATTCTAATGGGCAGCAGCTGGGTATAATGTCATTGAAAGAGGCCCTTCGTATAGCCCAGGAAAGGCAGCTGGACTTGGTCAAGGTTGCTTCCGACGCCAAGCCGCCTGTCTGTAAGATAATGGATTATGGCAAGTATAAGTACGAGCAGAGCAAGCGGGAAAAAGAAGCCCGTAAAAATCAAAAGATCATAAATATCAAGGAAATACGCATGAATCCTACCATTGAAGAGCATGACTTTCAGGTGAGGGTAAGGAACGCTCTGAGATTTTTAAAAGACGGCGATAAAGTTAAAGTTACCATAAAGTTCAGGGGACGGGAAATTACGCATACCCAACTGGGTGAGGAAGTTTTAAAGAAAATGGCCGAAAATGTAAAAGAAGTGGGCTTTATAGAAAAATCGCCTCAAATTGAAGGCAGAAATATGGTAATGATTATTTCTCCAAAACAAAATACAAAATAATCTCAAGGAGTGACATAAATGCCAAAAATAAAAACCCACAGAGGTGCCGCTAAAAGATTTAAAGTAACAAAGAATGGGAAGATTAAAAGGGCCAAAGCTTATAAAAGCCATATTCTTACAAAGAAAACATCAAAGCGGAAGAGGCATTTAAGGAAAGCGGGTCTTATAAGCAAAGCCGACCAGAAAAGAATAAAGCAGCTTATACCTTATATGTAAATAGTAATAAATAGTAAAAGGAGGATTGCTATGGCCAGAGTTAAAAAAGGGGTTACTGCCCGTCAAAGGCATAAAAAAATCATTAAGCTTGCAAAAGGATACAGAGGCGCAAAGAGCAAATTGTTCAGACCCGCCAACCAGGCGGTACTTAAGGCCCTTTCGTATGCTTACGTAGGTAGAAAACTCAGGAAAAGAGACTTTAGAAAGCTGTGGATTACCAGGATAAATGCCGCCGCAAGGTCTAACGGCATATCTTATAGCAAGTTTATAAACGGTTTGAAAAAGGCCGGCATTCAAATAAACCGCAAAATGCTGGCGGAAATGGCGGTACACGACGCCAACGGCTTTACACAATTAGTTAATATTGCGAAAGCCAATGTTCAATAAAAAGCGGCTACGGTCGCTTTTTTGGACTTTTTTGGGGGCGGTTAAAATAAAACTTATATCAGTCGGTCTGCGCTTAAACTTAAAACCTACTCAAATTTTGGCTTTTGGATTTGCTTCATTAATCTTAATAGGTGCCATTCTTTTGACCCTACCAGCAGCGTCCCGTGACGGTAAAAGCGTTGGCTTTCTCAACGCCCTGTTTACTGCGACATCAGCGGTATGTGTAACCGGGCTGGTTGTAGTGGACACTTATACACAGTATTCGCTTTTCGGCCAGTTGGTGATACTGGCTTTGATTCAAATGGGCGGTCTTGGTATAATGACCATGGCCACCTTGATTTTTTTGATTATAGGTAAGAAAATTACCTTACGTGAACGGCTGGTGATGCAGGAGGCGTTAAATCAGTTGACCCTGGCGGGCGTGGTTAAGCTTACCCGGTATATAATACTTACCACCATCATTTTTGAAGGCATAGGGGCATTTTTACTGTCTCTTCGCTTTACAAAAATTTATGGGCTTTCAAGAGGTATCTATTATGGGATATTTCACTCGGTTTCAGCCTTCAACAATGCAGGCTTTGACCTGATAGGAAAATTCAGGAGTCTTACTCCTTTTGTGGAAGATCCTTTAATAAATATTGTGGTAATGAGCCTCATTATTTTCGGAGGTCTGGGTTTTTCGGTTCTCTACGATATTTTTACTACAAGAAATTTCCAAAAGTTAAGCCTACATTCCAAAGTTGTTCTCACGACAACAGCTATTTTACTTTCGGCGGGATTCTTAGTCTTCTACATTTTAGAATACTCCAATCCCAAGACTTTGGGAGCGCTTTCGCCCTTTGGAAAGGTTTTGGCCGCTGCGTTCCAGGCCGTAACTCCCAGGACTGCGGGGTTTAATACCTTGAACCTGCCTGACTTAACAATGCCGGCCAAATACTTTACTATATTATTAATGTTCATAGGGGCTTCGCCCGGGTCTACAGGTGGAGGTATCAAGACATCCACATTTGCCACCATTATCATGATGATTTATACAGTAATAGCATCAAAAGAAGATGTAGAAATATATCAGAAGAGAGTTCCTCTGGACAACATCTTTAAAGCCGTTGCCATTGCTATTATAGCTTTGTTGCTGGTGTTTACCACTTCATTACTATTAACCATTACGGAAAAGGCAGATTTCTTGGAGATTTTATTTGAAACCACCTCAGCTTTTGGTACGGTGGGTTTATCCCTCGGTATAACTCCCCACCTTTCAAGTCTTGGTAAGATATTTATTATTTTAACAATGTTCGCGGGCAGGGTAGGGCCTTTAACCCTGGCATTGGCACTGGCAAGCCGTAAGAAAAAGGCCATCTTAAAGTATCCGGAAGAGCGGATATTAGTCGGTTAAATCGGGAGGCGGTTTTTTTTGAAACAGTTTGTAGTGATAGGCTTGGGGCGATTTGGAGCCAGCATAGCGAAAACCTTATACAACCTCGGATATGATGTGCTTGGCATTGACAGTGATGAGGAGATTGTACAGTCAATGTCTGATTCCATAACTCACGCTGTTCAGGCCGATGCTACCGATGAAAACACTTTAAAGGCTCTCGGTGTGAGGAATTTTGATGTGGGCATAGTGAGTATCGGACAAGATATCCAGGCAAGTATCCTGGTCACGCTCATTCTAAAAGAAATGGGTATCAAGTTTGTCGTGGCAAAGGCACAAAATGAGTTGCATGGAAAGGTGCTATATAAAATAGGAGCGGATAGAGTTATATTTCCCGAAAGAGATATGGGTATTCGTGTTGCTCATAACCTCGTCTCTTCCAACATACTGGACTATATTGAACTTTCACCTGATTTTTCCATTGTGGAGATAACCGCTATACCTGAATGGTATGATAAAACTTTAAAAGAACTGGATATGAGGGTGAAGCACGGACTAAATGTCATGGCCATAAAGCGCAACGAAGATGTCCTGGTTTCTCCAAAAGCCGATGATGTAATATTAAAGGGTGATATTCTGGTGGTGGTGGGTCAGAACAAGGACATAGAAAAATTAGAAAAGCATATCTGAGGGGGATATTTGTGAAACAATTTGCCGTAATTGGCATGGGAAAATTTGGAACAAGTATTGCTTCAACTTTGGTTGTTTTGGGTCACGAGGTGCTGGCAATAGATAAGAATGAAAACAGGATAAAAGAAATATCAGGCATTGTTACCCATGCCGTTATAGCGGACGCCACCAACGAAGACGCATTGAAATCCCTGAGTTTAAAAAATTTTGACGCCGTAATTGTCAGCCTCGGATGCGATATACAGGCGAGCATTCTTACGACACTGCTCCTTAAAGATATGGGTGTAAACAGAATCGTAGCAAAAGCCGTGAGTGACCTGCATGGGAAGGTACTGGCCAAGACCGGGGCCACAACGGTTATTTATCCCGAAAAAGATATGGCTATTCGAGTGGCCAAAAGTCTTGTATCTTATAATATACTGAAAATGGTGGAAATTACCCGAGACGCGTGCCTGGTGGAGATAAATACCCCCAAAAATATGGTGGGGAAATCTTTGAAGGATCTGGATCTGACAAGAAAGTACAAACTGAATCTGGTAGCCATTAAGCGGCAGAACCAGGTTAAAGTCGTTTTATCCCCTGATGAAATCTTACATGAGGATGACAGTCTTCTGGTAATAGGGCCGGGAAGCTGTATAAAGCTGCTGGGTGAAATAGCATGAACTTTTATGACCTTCCCAAAAGACAAGTAAAATTAATAAAGTCTTTAAGAGATTCCAGAAATTCCAGGCGGAACAACAAACTTTTTTTCGTGGAAGGGTCAAGATCAGTCTGTGAGGCTGTTGAGTCGGATTATGACTTGGATTTTATAGTTGTTTCCGACGGCTTTTTACACAGATACAATGGTTTTTTTAATAAATTGGTGGCTAAACTGAATAGCGGCATTAGAGTTTATAAAACCTCTAAGGAAATCTACGAAAGTCTGTCGGACACCGTGTCTCCGCAGGGAATCCTGGCCGTTGTGAAGATAAAATCGTATCAGATAGAAGATATTCCTGAAAGAGACTTCCTTGTGGTGGCACTCGATAGGATAAAAGATCCCGGCAATATGGGGACCATCATTCGGACGGCCGATGCCGCCGGTGCCAGTGCGATTGTAACCAATAAGGGCTGCGTCGACATATTCAATCCCAAGGTAATACGGTCGACGATGGGATCCATTTTTCACCTGCCGTTTGTAGAAGTGGAGGATTTAACCGGGACTTTGATGTGCCTTAAAAGGCGGGGCGGTAGGGTAGTGGCTACACACTTGAAGGCGGAAAGATGCTATTACGATGTGGATTACACAAAACCGATGATTTTGGTCATGGGGAAAGAGGATGAGGGGGTATCCCGGGAGATCCTTGAAATCTCGGACGAAGTAATTAAAATTCCGATGCCGGGCAAAGCGGAATCTCTGAATGTGTCGGTTGCCAATGGAATCGTTTTGTTTGAAGCGGTAAAGCAGCGGCTAAGGGCACACCCTTTTGCTTGTAAATAAACCACTGCTGTGTTATAATTATTATAAACCTACGGAAAGGGCGTGTTCCAATGCTGACCGCCGACTTTTTTTGGAATATTTTTGAAGTCACCGGATCTATAACAGCTTATCTTATCTATAAAAAATTGCTGTTGCAATAAAATGGCAATGAAGGAGAGAGTAAGCGGGGGAGCCTTGCAGGGAGAGAGAGCCGCGGACTGAAAGCTCTCTTAAGGCAAAGCCGCCAAAGTTCACTCCGGAGTCGGGGGGCTGAACGTTTGAGTAGGCCCCCACGGTTTTCTCCGTTAAAAGAAGCAAGAGGGTTTAATTATTTAAACTGAAGAAGGGTGGTACCACGGAAGTCGAAGCTTTCGTCCCTGAGGGGAGCGAAAGCTTTTTTAGTATGAAGGGAGGTTTATCAATTGAGAGAAGAGCTTACGAGGCTGAAGGAAAAAGCATTAAAAATTCTCGCGGAAGCCAAAAGTCTTGAAGAAATTAACGAACTCAGGATAAAAATCCTTGGAAAAAAAGGTGAATTAACTTCGATCTTGAGGGGTATGGCAAATCTGGCCCCGGATGAGAGGCCTGTCATAGGCAAGCTGGCCAATGATATCAAAGAGGACCTGGAGCAAAAATTCTCGGAAAAAACCGTTCAAATAAAGCAAAAATTAAAAGAAAAAATGCTGGAAGAGGAACGTATTGACGTAACAATACCATCCGACATTACACTCGGTCATAAGCACCCGCTTACCTTAATAATGGATGAAATCCGGGACATATTCATAGGCCTGGGCTATGAAGTGGTGGAAGGCCCCGAGATAGAGCTGGATTACTACAACTTTGAAGCGTTGAACACGCCAAAAGACCACCCGGCAAGGGATGTCCAGGACACGTTTTATATCACTAATGAGATATTGTTAAGAACACAAACATCCCCCGTTCAGGTGAGGACGATGGAGAGGCGAAAGCCGCCGCTTAAGATCATCGCACCCGGGCGGGTGTTCCGTTCCGATGCGGTAGATGCCACCCATTCTCCCATGTTTCACCAGGTCGAAGGCCTGGCTATCGGAAATAATATAACCATGGCCGATCTCAAAGGAACGCTGGTTACTTTTGCCCGCAAAATGTTTGGAAAAGAAAGGAAGGCGAGATTCAGGCCTCACTACTTCCCCTTTACAGAGCCCAGTGCGGAAATGGACATATCCTGTATAGAATGCCAGGGCAAAGGCTGCCGGATATGTTCTTACACCGGATGGCTGGAAATCCTGGGGTGCGGCATGGTCCACCCTAATGTACTGGAAAACGTTGGGTATGACCCGGAAAAAGTTGGAGGATTTGCCTTCGGCATGGGTGTCGAAAGGATAGCCATGTTGAAATACGGCATTAACGATATGCGCCTTTTCTACGAAAATGACCTGCGGTTTTTGAAGCAGTTTTAGGAGGGGGAATAACTAATGCTGGTGCCAATAAGCTGGTTAAAAGAATATGTGGATGTAAATATCGGGATTGAAGAACTTACCGCAAAGCTGACCATGTCGGGATCCAATGTGGAGGGAGTTGAAATCCTGGGTAGAGATATCGATAAAGTCGTTATAGGCGAGATTAAAAAAGTAGAAAAACATCCCAATGCTGACAAATTACTGGTAACGCAGGTTAGTACAGGTACTCAGGTCCTTCAGATAGTAACCGGCGCCACCAATATAAAAGAAAACGATAAAGTACCCGTAGCCTTGCCCGGGTCTACCATCCACGGCGGACAGAAAATACACAGCGCAAAATTCAGGGGTGTAGAGTCCGAAGGCATGCTGTGCTCCGCCCGGGAATTGGGTTTAGACGACCACGGCTTGCCGGAGGACATGCGGGATGGGATTTTAATACTGCCTGAAAATGCTCCCGTTGGCGCGGATATAAAAGATTACTTGAGTCTGGAAGATACGGTCATAGACTTTGAAATTACACCCAACAGGCCCGATTGCCTGAGCATTATAGGCATGGCCAGGGAAGCGGCCGCTACGTTAAAATCGGATTTACATTTGCCGCGAATTTCCATCACAGAAGAAGCAGAAGAGCGGATTGATGAAATGGCAGGTATCACAATAGAGGCCGAGGATCTGTGCAGCCGCTATGTGGCAAGAATGGCTAAGGATGTCAAAATAGGCCCCTCACCTCTCTGGATGCAGAGAAGGCTCCAGGCCTGCGGGGTCCGGCCTATTAACAATATAGTGGATATTACCAATTATGTAATGATGGAACTGGGGCAGCCCCTGCATGCCTTCGATTATGAAAAATTGGATGGGCGTTCGCTCATCGTCCGGAGAGGCAAAAGTCATGAAAAAATAATTACACTGGATGGTGTGGAAAGGGCCGTCTCCGAAGAAATGCTGGTTATTGCCGATAAAAGTAAGCCTGTGGCCATTGCGGGTGTTATGGGCGGCGCCGACGCGGAAATCAGTCATTCTACCAAATGGATACTCCTGGAATCCGCCAACTTTTCCGGACCAAGTATCCGGAAAACCTCCAGAAAATTGGGACTTAGGTCCGAGGCTTCAATGAGGTTCGAAAAAGGAATTGATCCCAACCTTTGCCATATTGCCGCAGACCGGGCATGTCAGTTAATTGAAGAATTGGGTGTTGGGAAAGTATTAAAGGGTTCCATCGATGTCTATCCCCGGAAGGTAAATTCCAGAAGGATACCCTTGCGCCCGGAAAAAGTAAACCAGGTGCTGGGGACCCGGCTTTCAACTGATGAAATGGTAGATATTTTAAATCGCCTGGAACTCAGGGTTGAAGAAACACCGGCAGGCATTTTTGTCAACATACCCACCTTCAGGACTGATATTTCAAAAGAGGCCGATCTGATCGAAGAGATTGCAAGGATATACGGCTACGACAGGCTGCCATCTACTTTGCCCCGGGGCGATGCTACTCAAGGGGGACTGAATACCCGTCAAAAAATAATGGAAGATATCAAACAGGTTTTGATGGGATGCGGGTTTTCAGAAATTTACACCTATTCCTTTGTGAGCCCGAAAGTTTTTGACAGCATTAACGCTCCCAAAGACAGCCCGTTGAGGCGGGCTATTGCCCTGCTAAACCCGCTGGGGGAAGACCAGAGCATAATGAGGACCACCATGATTCCCAACATCCTCGATGTTATAAAGTATAACCTGAACCAGAAAGTAGAAGAAATTAGGCTTTTTGAAGCGGGAACGGTATACTTGCCCGAGGAACTGCCTTTAAAAGAGCTGCCCTATGAAAAAAAGAGGCTGACGCTGGGGATCTGCGGCAAATCCATGGATTATTACGATTTAAAGAGGGTAATCGAAACCATCTTTTGCAAACTTAGAATACAGAAATATTTATTCATGCCGGAAAAACACTTTGCATTCCACCCTGGCCGGTGCGCCAAGATAATGCTTGAGACCGGCGAACTGGGAATTGTGGGAGAAATTCACCCTGACGTACTGGAAAATTATGACATTAAAAAGAGAACGTATGTGGCCGAAATAGACCTGGACCTGTTGCTTGAAAATGCATGCACCACCATAAGGTTCAAGCCGCTGCCGAAATTCCCAGCCTCCGATAGAGACCTGGCCATTGTTGTGGAGGACCGGGTGCTAGCCGGCGATATAATAGAAGCCATAAAAGAGGCGGGCGGAGAGCTTTTGGAAAAAGTTGAGCTGTTTGACGTATATAAAGGCGGGCAGATTCCCAGAGGTTTTAAGAGTATGGCGTTTTCCCTTACCTACAGGGCGGCGGAAAGGACACTCACGGATACAGAAGTGAACGATGTCCACGCCAGGATAAAAGCCCATCTTGTAGAAAAATTCAATGGAACTTTGCGGGAATAGAGCAGGATTTTTGACTGTTATAAAGAATTATGTTAGATAAAACGTTTGAGGGTGGTTGGGATGCAAAAGGGGTCCGAACAAATTAATAGAATTAAGGTTGAGATCAATGGAGAAGATTATTATATAAAGGGGACCGCTCCGGAAGAATACATCAAGCAGGTGGCTTCTTACGTCGATAAAAAGATGAAAAACCTTTCCCAAAGTCATCCGAATTTAAGCAGGAATAGGGTTGCGGTGCTGGCGGCCCTCAATATTACCGATGAACTTTTTAAATTGAAAAAGGAGTATGAGGAATTTTTGAGCATGGTGGACGGCGAGTCGAGAGGTTGAATTATTTTATGAGAAATTTTCAGGTGTCTTTTATACTTTCTGATATCGCAGATATGCTGGAGATTAAAGGCGAGAATTTCTTCAAGGTGAGGGCGTACCGGAAAGCTGCCCATGTGATTGAAAATTTGGCGGTGGAAGTGGAGGATTTAATGAGAGAAACCCCCCTTGAAAGCATCGAGGGCATTGGAAAGGCCATCGCAGGGAAAATCACAGAAATAGTAAATACCGGCACATGCAGGTATTACGAAGAATTAAAAGAAAATTTCCCCAGAGGCCTTGTAGAAATGCTTAAAATCCCCGGCCTTGGTGCACGCAAGGTTAAAACCATCTATGATGCCCTGAATATTTCTTCGATTGACGAATTGGAAAAAGCTGCCAGATCCCATAAATTGAGAAATTTACCCGGCATGGGGGTAAAGACCGAACAGGCGATCTTAAAAGGAATCCAGATGGTTAGAGGCGGGGCGGGGAAGATGTTACTTCCAACCGCCTTATCTCTGGCAGAAGACCTGATCTCAAAGCTTTCTGGGATGCCCGAGGTAGAAAAAATAGAAGCGGCGGGGAGCCTGCGGCGGAGAAAAGAAATGATAGGGGATATCGACCTCATCATAGCATCCACTTATCCTGAGGACGTGGTGGAGGGTTTTTTGAAAATCCCCACCATAGCCGAAGTGACGGCAAAGGGGTCCGCTAAAGTCAGTGTGCGCCTGGATATGGGTATCCAGGTAGATTTGAGAATAGTGGAACCCAAATCTTTTTATCCTGCTTTGCAATACTTTACCGGTAGCAAGGAACATAACACAAAATTGCGTAGCATTTCTCAGGAGATGGGATTTAAGTTAAACGAGTACGGGATTTTTGAGCCGGCATTCGATAGGGCTATTTTCCCAGAAAGTGAAGAGGAGTTATACAAACAATTTGGCATGCCATATATTATCCCTGAACTCCGGGAGGACCGGGGGGAAATAGAAGCCGCCATGACGGGACGCCTTCCTGAAGTTATAGACTTGAAAGATATCAAAGGCGATCTGCATGTCCACAGTGACTGGAGCGACGGTGTAAATTCTATTGAATCCATAGCTTTGGCCGCCAGGGCGATGGGCTATGAATACATAGCCATAACCGACCATTCCAAATCGTTGAAAGTCGCCAGGGGCTTGGACGAAAAACGTTTGAAAGAGCAGATGGAGCTTATTAAAAAGTTAAATCAGTCAATAGAAGGCTTTCGAATCCTAACCGGTATTGAAGTGGACATTTTATCCGATGAAATTCTGGATTTTGACGACGAGATATTAAAAGAGCTTGATGTGGTGGTGGCATCCATTCACAGCGGTTTTAAACAGGACCGCGAAAAGCTCACAAGGCGCATCCTTGCCGCCTGCGAAAACCCTCATGTGGATATTATAGCCCACCCAACCGGACGTATGCTGGGAAAGCGCGACCCTTACGATGTTGACTTGGAACTCATTTTAAAAGCCGCCGCCGAGACGGGAACCATATTGGAAATAAACTCATCGCCGGACCGGCTGGATTTAAATGACCTTATGGCCAAAAGGGCCAAAGAAATGGGAGTGAAAATTTCCATTGATACCGACGCTCATGAAAAAGATGGGCTCAAGGATATGAAGTACGGCGTTTGGGTGGCTCGACGGGGGTGGCTTGAAAAAAAAGATGTAATAAACACATTGCCGCTGGATGAACTTTTAAAGGAGTTGAAAGCCAAGTGAAGGTGCCGGAACTTCTATCGCCTGCAGGCTGCTTTGAGGCTCTAAAGGCTGCCGTGGAAAACGGGGCCGATGCGGTATATCTCGGGGGAAAAGAATTCAACGCCCGGAGAGCGGCCAGCAATTTTGATCGAAAAGAGCTCGAGGCTGCCTGTGAGTATGCTCATCTTAAAGGTGTAAACGTATATGTGACCGTAAATATCCTGATATCCGACCGGGAGATGGAAGAGGCCGGCGATTTTATTGAGTTTCTTTATTCCATAGGGGTAGACGGTATTATCGTCCAGGACTTAGGCCTGGGATTTTTTATAAAGAGCAATTTTAAGGAAATGGAGCTGCACGGCAGCACCCAGATGACCATTCACAACCTGGAAAGCGCCATGGTGCTTGAAAAATTGAATTTTGATCGGGTGGTCTTGGCACGGGAACTTTCCCTTGATGAAATCAGGGAGATTAAGGAGAAAACGAATTTAAAAATTGAAACTTTTGTACATGGAGCCCTGTGCTTTTGTTATTCAGGGCAGTGCCTAATGAGCAGCTTTATAGGCGCAAGAAGCGGTAACCGGGGCCAGTGCGCCCAGCCCTGCCGCCTGCCGTATATACTGGTGGACGAAAAAGAAATGCCGCTTACCAAAAAACTCCACCTTTTAAGTCCAAGGGATCTGAACATGATTGAGCATTTGCCTTCCCTTATAGAGGCTGGCATTGATTCTTTTAAAATCGAGGGAAGATTAAAAAGGCCTGAGTATGTGGCACAGGTTACGGCTTTGTACAGGAAAGCTATAGACAATTATCTGGAATACCCGGAAAAATATAAAATAGGCACCGAAGATAAAAAAAGGCTTTTACAGATTTTCAACAGAGATTTTACCACGGGATATTATTTTTATAATCCAGGACCCGAACTGATGAGCATAGAGTGTCCCAGGAATAAGGGGCTTTACCTGGGAAAAGTCGCCGATTTCAACAAAAAAACGGGACTTGTCAAAATTAAACTTGCGGAGAAGCTCCGGGTAGGCGATGGCATTGATTTCAGAGGGGAAGAAAGTTTTGGCTACACGGTAACCAGATTTTACCTGAATGGTAAGGATGTAAAGGAAGCCGGGGCGGGTTCTTCCATAGAACTTAGGACAAAAAAACCATTGCCGAAGGGAACGCCGGTTTATAAGACTTCAGATGCCATGCTTTTAAAAGAGCTAAGAAGGACGTACCAAGATCACAACCTAACGAAGAAAATACCCGTGGATATAGAGGTTACTGTTAAAATCGGTCGGCCACTGGAGATCAGGGTTACCGACGAAGACGGTAATGTAGCCGTCGAAAAAGCCGATTGTATCGCTGAAAAGGCGGAGCGGGAACCTTTAAACGAACAACTGCTGAAAGACCAGATAAACAGGCTTGGAAATACGGTTTTTAGGTTGAGAAATTTCAGGGTTGATATGGACGACGGAGTTATAGTTCCTTTTAGCGTTATTAATGAGACCAGGAGAAGGGCGATGAGGAGTCTGGAAAAGATCAGGATTAGGCGGCGTTTTAAACCCCGGATCACCACCGACTGGAAAAGATTTTTACTTCAGTTTACCCCAGGAAAAGATAATGGAAAAGACAATAGACTTGCCGGGTTAAGATTGAGTGTTCGGGTCGACAGCCCCGAAGCCGCCCGGCTGGCAGTTTCTTTAGGTGCGGATATGGTTTACTTCGGAGGAGATGACGTTTCTCTTACGTATAAATTTTACAGGGGCGTTTTTGAAATGACTCAGGCAGCCGGCAGGGAGTTTTATCTGGTGCTGCCGAGGATTATTAAATCACGTAAAATGGCACAAATCAAAACTTTTCTTAGAGAGCTGAAAAATTCGGGCATAACCGGTATTGTAGGAGGAAACCTGGGTATTTTATACGAAGCCAAAAGCGAAGGGCTTGAGGTGGTGGCGGATTTTTCTTTAAATACCTTTAACTCCTTAAGTTTCACGGTGTTACGCGACATTGGGGTGAAAAGGGCCATAGTCTCTACCGAACTTAATTTAAAACAGATAAAAGATATAGGCACCGATATTGAGAAAGAGTGCATAGTACACGGTAGAATTCCCCTTATGGTCAGCGAGCATGATCTGATAACCGCCAATCTAAAAAAAGATGCTTCAAAGGCAAAGGTTAAAGGGATCAAGGACAGGTTGGGAAAAGTTTTTCCCGTAAAGGTTGACGAGGATGGAAGGACCCATATATATAATTGTTATGAACTTTGTATGATAAATTATTTAAAGGAATTACAGGATTTCGGGGTAGATGTATGCGAGCTTTATCTTCCGAATACGGATGCCCACAGGGTGAAATACTTAGTCAGTTACTATGTAAGAGCTTTGCGCAAACAAGAAAAAATAGACGAGTCGGAGATAACTCCAGATTTTACTCACGGCCACTTTTTTAGAGGAGTTATGTAGATACAGATTATTACAAAATTTATTCAACTTTATTTTTAGGTTAGCCGGATGTGTATAAATTCCTTTGAAAAGGTGATTAAATGAACAAAAAGGTAGAAGCCGTTTTAGAGTTTGACAAAATTAAAAAGAATTTGAGTGAATATGCCGTATCTCCGATGGCAGAAGAGATTATTTTAAATCTTGAGCCTTTGAGCGATGAGGTATTAATAAAAAAACTCCAGCAGGAGACCAGTGAGGGCGTGGCCCTAATTAAAGCCGGCGTAAACCTTCCTCTTGAAGGCTTAAAAGACATAAGGAATTCTTTGCGCCTGGCAAAGATAGGGTCACTGCTGACCCCGAAAGAATTGCTGGATATTGCTTCCACCATGAAAACGTCCAGGTTAATAAAGACAATGTGGACCGAAAAAAGGCTGGATAATTGCCGGATAATAGATGAGATAATTGAAGGCCTGCGCTCTTTTCAATCCATTGAAGAAAAGATATATAGAGCAATTTTGAATGAAGATGAGATCGCCGATGATGCGAGCCCCAAGCTGAGTTTAATTAGGAGGCAGAAAAGAACATTAAGTGAAAAGATTAGAGAGAAATTGGAAGCAATTATAAATTCGCCCCAGTACCAAAAAATGCTGCAAGAACCCATAGTAACTGTGAGAAAAGATCGCTTCGTTATACCCATAAAGCAGGAATTCAGGGGAAGTATCGCCGGAGTTATACACGACCAGTCCGGCAGCGGCGCCACGCTCTTTATAGAACCTCTTCCTGTACTGGAGTTAAATAACGAACTCGGTAAGCTTGAAATCGAAGAAAAACGAGAGATAGAAAGAATACTATGGGAGTTTAGTTCAAAGATTCAGGCAAATTACGACTATATTCTTGACACCCTGAATGGCCTGGTAAAGCTGGACTTCATTATGGCAAAGGCAAACTACAGTCTGGATATAAAAGGTGTGGAACCGCTTTTCAACAACAGGGGTTTTATAAATATAATTAAAGGAAGGCATCCGTTGTTGAAAGGCGAAGTGGTCCCCATAGATGTCTTCCTGGGCGATAAATTTACCATTCTCGTCATAACCGGGCCGAATACGGGCGGCAAGACGGTTTCGTTAAAGACCGTGGGACTTTTGGTGCTTATGGGCCAATCGGGGCTGCACGTTCCTGCCGAGGAAGGCACGGAGCTTTCCGTTTTTGAAGAAGTGTTTGCCGACATAGGTGACGAACAGAGCATAGAACAGAGCCTGAGCACCTTTTCCGCTCATATGAAAAATATTAAAGAAATTGTGGAAAGGGCCTCCGAAAATTGTTTAGTCCTTCTGGATGAGCTGGGCGCGGGCACGGACCCCACTGAGGGTGCGGCCCTTGCCATGGCTATTCTTGAGTATTTTTATGAAAAAAAGACCAGGGTCCTTGCAACAACTCATTACAGTGAACTTAAGACTTTTGCATTTTCAAAAGAAGGTATTGAGAACGCAAGCGTGGAATTCGATGTAAAAACCCTTAGCCCCACATACAAACTGACCATAGGTATCCCCGGGAAGAGCAACGCCTTTGAAATAGCGGAAAGGCTCGGTTTAAAAAGGGAGGTCATCGACCTGGCCAGGAGCCTTATTGCGGACGAAAATTTAAAGATGGAGGATTTATTAAAGCATATCGAACAGGAAAAAAATAAAGCGGAGGAAGAAAAAGAAGAACTCCGGTCTTTAAAGATAAAATACCTGAAAAAATTGCAGCAGCTGGAGGAGGAAAGGCAAAAGACCCGTTTCCAGCAGGAGAAAATTCTTGAAGGGGCCAAAGAAAAGGCCAGGTCTATACTGAAGAAAGTCGAAAGTGAGGCTGAGCAAATTATTTCCCGCTTAAAGGAATTGGATTCGGAAAGTGAAAGACAAGTTAGGGACCGGGCGATAGAAAATGCCAGATCCTGGCTTAAAAAAACCGGTGAAGAGTTTCGGGACGAAAAAGATGCCATTGTCAAAACCGTTTCACAGGGGCATAAAAAACCTTTAAAACCGGGAGAAAAAGTAAAAATTGCGGGATTGGGCCAGGAAGGCTACATCATAGCTATAAATGAAATATCAAAATCGGCCCAGGTTCAGGTGGGAGTAATGAAAATTAACGTTCCTACAGACAGCCTTTTAAAAGCGGAAAGTGAAGAGTTTGAAGAAGAAAAATATAAATATGCTTCTATGGCCATGGGAAAAAGAAAGGATATACCGACATCATTAGACTTGCGGGGGCTTACCCTGGACGAAGCACTGATAAAAGTGGATAAGTATTTAGACGACGCTTACATGGCCGGTATTCCCGCTGTTACTTTGATTCACGGCAAGGGCACCGGAGTTCTGAGGAAGGGCATTCAGGAAATGCTCAGGGGAAGGCCAAATATAAAAACCTATAGGCCGGGGAATATCGATGAAGGGGGCCTGGGTGTTACGGTGGTGGAATTTAACTAAAATGTATATTATAAGCGCGTGCCTTGCCGGGTTCAATTGCAAGTATAACGGAAAAAATAATTACCATGAGGTTTTCGGGAGGCTGGTAAAGGAAAATAAAGCGGTGCCTTTTTGTCCGGAACAGGCTGGTGGACTGCCGACTCCAAGACCTCCTTCGGAAATCAAAGGCGGGGATGGAAAAGATGTCATCCAAGGGGGAGCCGGGGTAGTAACGGTTGATGGCAAAAATGTAACCGAAAATTTTATAATTGGGGCGAAAGAAACCCTGAAACTTGTAGAGTTGGTCGGCGCTAGAGAGGCTATTTTAAAATCTAACAGTCCGTCATGCGGCTGCAGGAAAATTTACGACGGTACTTTCCGGGGGGTTTTAAAGGACGGTATGGGCGTTACCGCCGCTTATTTAAAGGCCCACGGAATAAGAGTAATTGATTCAGAGATTTTTCTCAAATATGTCAATAAAAAATAAAAAATGAATAATGATATTCCAGGCGGTGGCAAAAGAAAAATTTTGGGGGCGGGTGCCCGGCGGCGGTAGTAGACCTCCGGTCATCTTGCCCCCAAACTGTCATTCAGACCATCCCGGGGGATTTTCCTGGATAGCTTTATTTTCGGCCGAAGGCTCCGGTTCTCGAGGTGGGACCTCGAAAGAACTTTCAGGGCCGTGAATGTTGCAGTATTCTACGGGGGCTTCATATTTTGCGTCCAACGGAATTTGCCCTTTTGGAGAAACAGTGTAAGGTTTTGGCCTCTGTATAAATACCCGCTTCTGTACCAATTCGGGCGGGCAATAAGGTGTTGCCAGCAGCCCTGTAGAAACATCAATTAACTTTTCTACATGGACGTTGCAGAAAGTTGTAGGCTCGGTTCCCTTTATAAAATATTCGCCGCGGACCCTGGGTCCTCTTGGATCTTTATAACAAAGTTCGGTGGGAAGGTTTCCAGAATCCAAACAAACGTTAATGGGGCCTACAATGCCGTCTGGCCGTTCAAAATTCATCCTGGGCAGATCTTTTTGAGCTACAGTCATAATCTGCTTCCATATGAGAGCCGGCTGGTAGCCACCTGCCACATGAGACATGGGTGTTGGATCATCGTGCCCCATCCAGACGACCGCTACCAGTTGAGGGGTATAGCCCACAAACCAGACATCCTTGCTGTCCGATGTGGTACCTGTCTTTCCGGCTACAGGAAAAGGCAGGCTGGCTAGTCGCTTACCGGTTCCTTCCGTTACAACGCTTCTCAGCATATCAGTCATGATAAAAGCCACTTGCTTGCTGACAGCGGGCCACTGTTCGGGCTTATTTTCTATCAACGTCCTGCCGTTTTTGTCTAAAACTTTCAATATCGCCACCGGTTCAACATGGGTGCCCTGGTTGGCAAGAGTGCCATAAGCCGCAGCAAGCTCTAACGGTGTTACACCTTTGGTCAACCCCCCCAGCGCGATGGTTAACTGGCGGTCGTTTTTCGGACCTGTAAGCACCAGACTTTTTATGCCTAATTTTTGCGCGTATTCAATGCCTCTGTCTATACCTATACTGCTCAACACTTTGACCGCCACTACGTTGACGGAATCGGCGATGGCTTTTCTTATCGTTGTCAGTCCCTTATAATCATTGGTGTAATTTTTTGGTGACCACTGTTTTCCAGAACCCGCTGGATAGTAGACAGGAGAGTCATCAATTACAGTAGCGGCTGTAAAGCCCATATCTATGGCACCGGTATAAACCGCTATGGGCTTAAAGGCTGAGCCGGGCTGCCGGTATGCCTGAAACGCCCTGTTGAATCCAAGCTTTTGCTGATGCTCACGGCCCCCAACCATAGCCTTTATATATCCCGTATGCGGGTCAATAACTACAGCTGCAGCCTGCGGCTGCGGATTTCCGTTTTTGTCATATTTTGTGTAAGGGTAATTTTTAGGATCGGCCAGGGCTTTTTCGGCGGCTTCCTGTATTTTCATGTCAACGGTGGTATAAATTTTTAGGCCTTCGTTATAGATCTTATCATATGCCTCGTCTTCTGAAAGCCCAAACTCTTTCTGCAACTGGCTTGCCAGTTCCTGGACCACATAATCGGTAAAGAAAGGGGCTTTGTAGTCGGCTTTACCTTTTTTTAAGCCTACTAAGTTGAGCTTCTCATTTTTTGCTTTTTCTGCCTGGTCGCGGGTGATAAATCCCATTTCAACCATGGTGTTCAGCACAACGGCCTGGCGTTCCTTGGCCTTATCGAAATTCAAATAAGGTGAATAGGTATGAGGGCTCTTGGGGATGCCCGCCAGCATAGCCGCTTCGGCCAGGTCCAGTTTGTCCACGCTTTTGCCAAAGTAAGTTTGGGCGGCTGACTCCACACCATAGGCTGAGTGGCCAAAGTAAATCTGATTTAAGTAAAATTCCAATATTTGATCTTTTGTATAGTGCCTTTCCAATTGTATGGCAAGCCATGCTTCCTGAGCTTTCCGCTTAAGGGTCTTATCCGGCGTAAGAAAAGCATTTTTTACCAGCTGCTGGGTTATAGTGCTGGCTCCTCTGTGATAGCCGCCGCGCACAATATCTGTCCAGAGAGCGCCCAATATGGACCGAAAGTTAATGCCTTTATGTTTGTAAAAATATTGATCTTCGACGGCTATAAAAGCATTTTTCAAATGTTCAGGCACCTGATCGATGCTCACGGGTATGCGGTTCTGTTCCCCGTGGAGTTCAGCGATCACCCGGCCATCCTTGTCGTAGACGAAGGAAGTCTCGCTGGGTTTTAATTTGTTTGGGTCGAAAGCTGGAGCATCCTTTAGATATGAAAAAAAGATACCCAGTCCCGCGCCAAAGGAAACAAACAGTACGAAGAAAAATAAGAGCACTATGTTTTGTAATGTCAGCGTCTTTCGCCTGCGTTTTGCCATAATAGACCTCCTTGGTTCTCCTCATTAGCAGAGTTCTTGACTATTATACCACATTACAAATCGTAAGGGAAATTTTAATTATTTGAAACTCGAATAGATTACTGCGGTAATAAAAAAACATAAGAAATAAAAAAGGGAATTTCTCAATGATATAAAGAATAAATTTTTAATTACCTTCACAAATTACCCGCCCTCTTGAATAGAATAATTAGGAGGGGGTTTATTTGTGCCGCGGATATATTGTTCCAGAACCAGGTATTTTTACAGATTTGCCAATAAGTATAAATTGCTCAATATTTATGCACTTCTAATAACCGTCATGGTTATGGCTTTTGGCCTTTTCAGGTTTATAGAGCACCAAATATCCCCCAGCGTATTTGCCATAACGGAGGCAAAGGCAAGGATTCTAGCCACCGAAGCCATAAATAAAGCGGTGAAAGAAAAGATCACAAAAAATATCCAGTATAAAGACCTCATTACAATACACAAAAATACAAGCGGGCAGGTTACCCTCATCCAGGTAAATACGATAGAAATAAACAGGTTGGAAACCGAAACAACATTGGAAGTAATTCACACCTTAAAAGAAATAACCATGGAAGGAATTCAAATACCGCTGGGCATGATAACCGGCAGCAAGATCCTCGCTAACGTCGGTCCAATGATAAAAATATCTCTCTATCCGGTGGGTACTGTCCAGGTTGACACAAAAGAAGCTTTTGAAGAAGCGGGAATAAATCAGACGAGACATCGAATTCTTTTAGAAATTACCGCGGAGATAAAGGTAGTCCAACCTTTGCTGACAAGTTCAAATATGAAAATAAAAACGGACGTTCCTATTGCAGAGACTATTATCATAGGGAATGTGCCTCAAGCGATACTGGATTTTAAATAAAAAAGAAAAAAGATTGAATCGACACGAAAAAAAGAGCAACACAAAGGACAACAGAGCATAATCGATTAAATATGCTTTATTCTCAAATGGGCATAATTGATGTAAATTACGGCATATGATATATTATACTTCGCCGATTGGTTCATATAAAAGGGAAAACGAAAGGACATATTGACACCATTCGTAAACGATGGTATAATAAAAAATCGTCAGGCCTTAAAAGTGCTTGACAACAATAAGAAAAAGTGGTATTATAATTATCCAGTCAACACTAAAAAAATGTTGGCAGAGATAATGCAATGTAATTTTTTAACATGGTCTTTGAAAACTGAACAGTGTCACGCCTGAGAGTTTCAACATGAGTGAGTAAGGACCGAAAGGTTGGAAGGCGAAGGAAAGCCGGATGTAAAGCTCGAAAGAGCGCGAAATAAGCGAGAACATGAGAGTTTGATCCTGGCTCA